>CALDBH010000047.1 GCA_937938065.1 uncultured Sulfurovum sp.
ATCAATACCGTCAAACTGTGCAAGCAGATACTCCATCACAGCTTCATCACCCTCTTCTCTTATCTCAAGTGGCTCACCAATACAGTAGAGTATTTCATACCCCTGCTCTTTAAAAAATGCAAACTTTTGTGCTATTTTGTCCTGAGATTCACCTAAATGTTCTCGTCTTTCACTGTGTCCGATAAGTATCGTTTTAATGTTAAACTCTTCAAGATGCTCTGTACCTATTTCACCGGTAAATGCACCATTTTGTGCAGGGTATGCATTTTGTGTACCGATAGTTAAATCACCCTCATACTTATCTAAAGCTGTTGCCGGAGGGAAAATATAGACTTGATCTTCAGATTTTTTTGCAAGCAATTTTTCGGTCAATGCTTCAATATATTTTTCTGTTGATGCTCTGGTATGATTCGTTTTAAAGTTTGCTGCAAAAATCAATAAAAATCCTTCTATTTAAGTGCTTCTAGACCTGGCAGTGAGATACCTTCTATCAGCTTCAAACTTGCTCCACCACCTGTACTTACAAAAGTCATCTCATCTGCATCACCGGCACGTTGAGTCACATCTGCAGTGTCTCCACCACCAACGATAGTCGTTGCATGCGTTTGTGCAATGTTGTTTGACATAGCCAAACTTCCTTTTGAATATCTGTCCATCTCATAGACACCCATAGGACCATTCCATATGATCGTTTGAGCATCATTCAGTGCTTCACGGAAAAGTCTTGAAGATGCGGGTCCAATATCCAATCCCATCCAACCTACAGGGATCTCTTGTATAGGAAGAAATTTCACTGTAGTGTTTTCTGAAAACTCAGCTGCTGCAACCACATCTACAGGCAAGTAGAATTTTACACCCAACTCTTTGGCTTTAGTCATAATATCTTTTGCTTCATCCAGCAGATCATCTTCGATCAATGAAGCACCTACTTCATGACCTAATGCTTTAAGGAATGTAAATGCCATACCCCCACCGATAATAACTTTGTCTACTTTGTTTAAAAGGTTTGTAAGCGCTTGAAGTTTACCAGAAACCTTAGAACCACCAACTACCGCAACAAACGGACGTACAGGATCTTCAAGTACTTTAGAAAAGAAGTTTACCTCTTTACTCATAAGGAAACCTGCTGCTTTATGGTCATCATCAAAGAATTTGGTGATAGCATCGATAGAGGCATGTTTTCTATGACAAGCACCAAAAGCATCATTGATGTAGATATCTGCAAAGTCAGCCAACTTTTCTGCAAATACCGGATCATTTTCGGTTTCTCCAGCTTCATAACGAAGATTTTCAAGTAAAAGTACATCACCTGGTTCCATTGAGGCTGCTTTAGCCTTGGCATCTTCACCCACTACATCCTGAGCCATAAAAATATCTCTTTTTATCTTGAGTAAGGTATGTAGCCTTTTTGCTACAGGCACAAGTGAATATTTCTCTTCATATTTACCCGGTTCTGGTCTTTCATAATGTGAAGCAAGAATAATTTTACAATCTCTGTCTATACAATAACGGATTGTCTGCAAAGCAGAACGAATACGTCTGTCATCTGTAATGTTCCCAAACTCATCTTTAGGTACATTAAAGTCACATCTTATAAAAACTCTTTTACCATCAATCTCTAAATCTTTTAATGTTTTCATACGTTCCCTGTCTTACTTTTTACTTATGTGTACTGCCATATCTACTAAACGACAAGAGTATCCCCACTCATTGTCATACCAAGAGAGTACTTTTACCATGTTGTCACCTATCACCTGGATAGTATCGAGCGGCACCACTGTACTTAGCTCTTCACCTACAAAGTCTTGAGAAACTCTATACTCTTCATCTACACCCAAAATACCTTTGTGTGAATCTTCACTGGCCGTTTTAAATGCAGCTTGTACATCCTCAACTGTTACGTTTGAATTTAGCGTTACTGTCAAGTCAACCATGGAAACATCCGGTGTTGGTACTCTTATAGCCTGTCCGTTTATCTTGCCTGTAAGATTTGGCAGCACTTTAGAGATAGCTTTTGCTGCACCTGTTGTAGTAGGCACTAAGTTTGTTGCACCTGAACGCCCTTTTCTAGGATCTTTTTTATGTTTTGCATCTAATATCGGCTGAGAAGAAGTATATGAATGTATCGTGGTCATCAAACCTTTATCGATACCGAATGCATCATCCAATACTTTTGCTACAGGTGCCAGTCCATTGGTCGTACAGCTTGCATTTGAAACAATGGATTGACCTGCATATTCATCTGCATTTGCTCCAAGTACGAATGTTGCTGTGTCATCTTTAGCCGGTGCAGAAAATAGCACTTTCTTTACACCGTTATCCAAATAAGGCTGTACGCTCTGCGCCGTTAAAAATGCACCTGTACATTCCAACACAAGTTCAGCACCGCAAGATGCAAAATCTATCTTAGAGAGATCACGTTCAGCAAAGATCTTCGCTTTAGTCTCACCGATGTTAAGATATCCATCTGCCACAGTTACATCATTGCGTCTTCCATGGACAGAGTCATATTTGAGGTTATACTGAAGCATCTCTTCAGTACCAGAAGCATTCACTGCAACAAGCTCAATATCATCTCTATCTGCAATAATTCGCGCCACACATCTACCGATTCTTCCAAGTCCGTTAATTGCTACTTTTACAGCCATACTTTGCCCTTATGATTATTATGCTAAAATTACGCAATTTTACAGTAAATGAGGTTAGTATTTGGTTAATCATCAAAAGCCTACTATAGCTATCTTTGGAGGGAGTTTTGACCCTCCGCACAAAGGACATCAACTTATTGTTGAAAAAGCTATAGAAAACTTACAAATTGATAAACTGTTTGTAGTACCTGCTTACCTAAACCCTTTTAAAACATCTACACTGGCAGATGCCCCTACACGACTTTCATGGTGTCATACACTATTTGACTCTATAGACCGTGTGAACGTAGATGATTATGAGATAAAAGAAGGCAAAAGTACAGTAACCTCACAAAGTGTAAAACATTTTAACCAGACATACAATGTCAAGTATCTGATCATAGGATCTGACAATCTGTCAACATTGACAAAATGGCATGCATTTGAATGGCTGAATGAAACAGTGACTTGGGTTATAGCAACACGAGACAATCATCATTTAGATACGGATGAACTTAATAAATGGGAGTTACTGCCTATAGAGGCACCTATGAGTTCAACCCAAATAAGAGAAGAAAAAGATTTACAATTTATTGACGAAAAGATTAGAACATCTGTCAAACATATATTAGAAGGGCAACACCATATGACAATAGACGAAAGAATAGCAGGTATCGTAAAAATACTTGACGATAAAAAAGCTGAAGAGATAGAAGTATTTAACCTGGAGGATGCAGATTATATAGCAAAACGTGTAGTTATCGCTAACTCACTCAACGCTAAACACACACTGGCACTTTTTGACCATCTTAAAACAGAGCTCAAAAAACAGGAAGATACCTTTCTTGCATC
>CALDBH010000048.1 GCA_937938065.1 uncultured Sulfurovum sp.
TTTGGTGTTGTAAAACCCACTAGGCTTGATGTGATTGGCTATCTCTTCTGCATTTGTGCTACTTAATGCTTCAAGTGACAGAAGATCACTCTCTTTGAGGTTCGCCAACGACTCTTCTACCTTCTCCCATTTTGTCTGCTGAGTCAAGATCGCACCGATGATGACTTCAAAAGTACAGCTTCTAGGCCACCAGAGTGGATCTCTAGTCGTTTTGAGATAGCCCATATTTTTAAGGGCACGCAGTAGATCGTAACTGCTTTGCAAAAGATACCTTTACCTGTTTGTATGGTGTTGAAAGAGATAATCTTTCAAGATTTTACTATGGTCAAAAACCAATTGATCCATCGGTATTTCTTCTAGTGCGTAGAGCTTCGCTTCCTTTGCATCATCTCCACCTTTGGGTTGACCTTGGGCTTGTGCTACAAAGACAACACTTGCAGTATGAAACCTAGGATCACGTTTAGGGTCAGAATAGACACCAAGCAGACTGCTTATCTGCACATCTAAGTTCGTCTCCTCTTTCATCTCCCGTCTTAAAGCATCCTCTACACTCTCACCCACATCTACAAAACCACCAGGCAGAGCTAAGCCTTTTGGATCATTTCTACGCTCGATGAGTACGATACCCTTAAATGTATCTCCCTCATACAACTCAATAATGCCATCAGTAGTAAGATAGGGTGTCTTAGGCGTAAAAGGCATAGAAGATGTCCTTCGTAGCGTGAGCAGCGCAACAGCTTGCGCCAAAGAAAGGAAAAACGTAGCGGTAAGAAGTCCTAGAGAGACGGGTAACCGGAAGGCCTCACTAGCTTGCAACAGATAATACGAGTGTATAGTTACGGCGAATAGCCCTCCAGCCACCAATAACCAAGAAAAAACAAGGCCAATTGCACGTCCTTGGATAAGTGCCTGATGACCGTAAAGTACTAATATTACCAATAGTAAATTGAGGATCAGAAACAATTGAATTCCGCCAGGAATCCCGAACAGTTCCCACTCATTCCAGTAAGCAGAGTCAATCTCGTGTGTAATGAGAACTGCAGCGTTCATAAGGTAGAGCCACAGAATGATTGGCTTCACTGGCATTGAATCTCCTTTTAATACGCTGTTTTTCTCGTTCCTCCTCGCCGTAGGTGGAACGAGAAAAGAGGTAGAGAGTGAGGATAAAGCCTAAGTGTGTAAAACACTTGGATAAAAATTATTTTGAAGTAGTAAAGAAAAGTTTCCAAACTATACCTGCAAGGATAGCTCCTGCTATAGGTGCAGCCCAAAATACCCAGAGTTGACCCATAGCAGCTGTATCTGCAAAGAGTGCAGCTGCTGTACTTCTTGCAGGGTTTACAGAAGTATTTGATACAGGGATAGAGATCAAGTGGATCAGTGTAAGTCCTAAACCAATGGCAATAGGTGCGAATCCAGCAGGTGCTCTCTCATCGGTTGCACCTAAAATGATAAACAAGAACATAAATGTCATAACTACTTCAGCGATGATCACAGCAGTTAAATTGTATTTTCCAGGTGATAGTTCACCAAAACCATTTGAGGCAAAGCCACCTGCTTCAAATCCTGCTTGACCAGAGGCTATCATATAGAGTGCAAAGGCTCCTAAGGATCCACCAATCACTTGCGCTGCTATATAAGGAAGTAACTCTTTGGTTTCAAATTTCCCTGCAGACCAAAGACCAAAAGATACTGCAGGATTAAAGTGAGCACCTGATATATGCCCTACTGCGTAAGCCATAGTAAGTACAGTTAAACCAAATGACAATGAGACACCGACAAACCCGATTCCCAACTCTGGAAAACCTGCAGCCAATACAGCTGAACCACAACCACCTAAAACCAACCAAAACGTACCAAAAAATTCAGCACCCATTTTTTTACTTAACATGAATTTCTCCTAAAAAATTAATACTATAGTATAACTAAATATAATTATTGTTTTAGTAAATGACCCATATTCTTCATAAAATATGTAATAGCGAGAGGTGAAAAAAAATCAAATGTTGCCTTGGTATCTATAATCTTATCTTCAGCACCCAGAAATACCTCAATAGTTGTACCTCGGTCCTGTATTTCTTGTATCTTCTTTTTATCCCATACGTAAGTAAGCAGTGCTTCAAGCTCTTCTTTTGTCCCTACTTTCAGATAGTTAGAAAGGTCTAGCTTTGAAGGGTACGTAACATTGGCTAGAAATTGTTTGACATAGGCTTCTTGCCCTGCCTCAAAATAGCGTAGTTGGGTACGGATGAAACTGGGTTTTTGTGTTTGGAAAAAGGCGGGAGAGAGAAGGATGAGTCTGTCTATACGCTCTTTAGCATGATAAACATACTCAAATGCCTGCTGTGCTCCATAAGAAAAACCAGCAACACAGTAATCACTATTCACAAGGTAAGGAGTAAAGAGCTCCTTTTCGTTCTGAAGTGAAAATCCATTAAAGTATTTCATTAGAATGCTCTCATATTTAAAAGATCTTGCGCAAGATCACTCTACACTCTTCAGCTGTAATGTTCTCATGTGCCAAGAGATAATTGGAGACTTCATTCAGTGCTTTATCCAGTGTTTTTAAGAGTGTAGTGACCTCTGAAACAGATTCACGCAAGAGTTCTTCTTCCTGTTGATGTGTTACAATGAAGTTTTCACTCATTACATACTCGTAGACCACTTTTCTAACTATCTCTTTTGCCTGAGCGATGTCTGTACTTGCATTGGTGAATTGTTCATTATAGTGTATCTTTGTAGCGATACTACCTGCTAGATAGACTTTAATACGTGAGAGGAGTTGACTTTTAGAGACTATCTCATGTTCCTGACTGAGCAGTCTGGTATTTACGATACCTATTTTTTCAAATTCAACATCCAGCCATGTAGCTATAACAGCCTTTGCCGCTTGATAAATAGCTTGAATTTCTCTCTCTTCTTCTGTAAATGAGAGTATCTTGCGTTTCCCCAGTAGCACTTTCTCTTTTACTGCTTCAAAATCAGAAGTCTCAACCACACTACGCCCTTCTCTCATGGCAAAAATAGCAGCTTCATTTGTAAGTGTGTCGAGTGCTGCAGAGTTAAACCCTACTGTCATACGTGCGACAAGATTTATATCTACATTATTTGGTTTCTGTGCAAGATAAAGTTCAAGTGTTTTTGCTCTATCTTCCAAATAAGGCAGTGAAATATGTATACGTCTATCAAAACGCCCTGCTCTAAGAAGTGCTTCATCAAGCATCTCTATTTTATTGGTAGCACCGATGACTATGACACCTGAACTGTCTTCAAAACCATCCA
This sequence comes from uncultured Sulfurovum sp., assembly GCA_937938065.1. The sequence continues at coordinate 3,283 of CALDBH010000048.1, forward strand.
TCTCAGTGAGAAGCTGGTTCAGTGTAGCTTCTCTCTCATCATTTCTAAATTCACCACGGCTTTTACCTACAGCATCAATCTCGTCTATGAAGACGATACTTGGTGCCATCTGTTTTGCTTTTCTAAAGAGTTCAGAGACTCTTTTAGCACCCATTCCTACATAAATATGTACAAACGATGCACCACTATGGTAAAAGAAAGGTACATTCGCCTCACCCGCAACTGCTTTAGAAATAAGTGTTTTACCTACACCTGGGGGACCTACAAGCAGTACACCCTTAGGTAAACGAATGTCCAAGTCACGATATTTTTGCGGTTCTTTAAGAAAATCGATGATCTCTTCAAGCTCCTCTTTTACATCTTTAATTCCTGCTACATCTCCAAAAGTAACATTTGACGTCAGTGCCTGTACCGGATCATTTGCAGGAGCATCATCTGTTTTAGAGGCTGCTCTTATGTGTTTGAGTTGTTGTAGTCTGTTTTGTTTCATCAGTCTATATAAAAACCCAAATGCTGCAATGATGATAAGCAGTGAAAGAAGATCATAAAGATAGCTGTTATCTTCACGAACTTCTACGGGGTACTTAGTGAAAAATGCTGTTTTATTGACAGCATCTTTATAGATCTTATAGGTGATAGTGTCTGTCTTTAGGCGTAGGAAATCACCATCTATGATGACTTTTTGTATCTTGCCTTCAGTATAAAGTGTATTTGCCTGATCATGGGTAATGAGTGTGTCTGTATCTCTAAGGGTGGCAAATGAAAGTAATAGTATTAATACTACAAGTAGACCCGTAATAATTCTAATGTTTGATGCATTAAATTTTGGCTTTATTGCCTTCATTGGTAACCTCCACGTTATTTAGAAAAACCCAGTTTGCACTTAGGTCTTCATCGCTAGTAACAGATACTTTATTAAAGTATTGGTCAAACCCTTGATAGACACCATCTTTACCACTTTCCAGTAAGACTTCAAGATTCTGAGTATGCTCACGTCTAAAAGCAAAGTTTTTAGCCTTGATAATGTTTGTGAGTTCACGGTGACGCTCTTTTGCTATGTTACCTTTTACTTCCGGTTTCATTGTTGCAGAAGGAGTATTGTCACGTTTGGAGTATGAGAAAGCATGCACATGTGTCAGTGGTAACTCTTTGACTCTAGATATCGCCTCAGCCCACTCTTTCTCATCTTCGCCCGGATGACCAACGATATAGTCAGTTCCCAGAGCATAGCCTTGATCAGCAATCTTTCTAAAAAGTTCCAGATCAGTTTTAAATTCATTTCGTCTGTTCATTAGTTTAAGCATTTTGTCACTGGTATGTTGTAAGGCAATGTGCATATGTCTTGCCATCCACGGTTCTTTAAGCAGTTCCATAAACTCATCGTCTATCTGTATAGGTTCCAGACTTCCGATACGTATACGTCTAACACCACGTATCATGCTCATTTTTTTGAGTAGTTTTGCCATGGAAGTGTTGTGATCTTGACCGTAACTTCCAACATTGGTACCGGTGAGGATAAACTCTCCAAATCCATTTGCAGCAAGCTTGTTGATCTGCTCCAAAATGGTCTCTTCTTTGTGAGAACGTGCATCACCGCGTACAGCGGGTATGATACAGTATGAACATCTAAAGTCACAACCCTCTTGGATCTTAATAAAAGCCCTGCTCTTACCTACAAACTCTTCTACAATGGTTGAATCTATATGTTCAAGGTCACCTATTTGATAAAATGGTGTTTCATTTTTAAGTACAGCGTTTATATTCTCTTTCTCAGAGTGACCTATGACACCAAATACTTTTTTATCCTCAAATAAAGACTCACCTTTTGAGTGTGATCCACAGCCTGCAAGTACTACTTTTGCATTGGGGTTTTTACGATG
>CALDBH010000049.1 GCA_937938065.1 uncultured Sulfurovum sp.
TTAACATTTTTATCCCAAGATATCTCAGATACATGAAGGAATGCTTCAAGATCTTCACCAAGATCAACAAATACACCATAAGGTTCAATGTTAGAAACTGTAGCAGTTACTGTATCACCCACACCGATGATAGAATCAATATCAGCCCAAGGATCAGGATTTGCATCTTTAATAGAGAGAGAAAGGTGTCTTTTCTTTTTATCGTAGTCTAAAGCGATAACGTTTACTTCATCACCTTCAGAGAAATACTTAGATGGATTCACTGGGCCTTTGTGAGAGATTTGTGAGTAGTGAACAAGACCGTCCATACCACCAACATCTACAAACATACCATAAGAAGTAATTTTCTTAATTGTACCAACTACCGGCTCTTTCTTTTCAAGAAGCTCAGCAACGATCTCATCTGTTTTAGCTTTATCACGCTCAATAAGTTCTTTTCTAGAAACAACTACTGAACCTTTATCTTTATCTACTTTTACGATAACAGCTTTTACTTTTTTACCTATAGGATCAACTTTTGAAGAGAGGTAAGAGAGTGTACGTGGCATGAAGAACTCTAAACCATCACAGTCAACAACATAACCACCTTTGTTTGTCTTCGTTACAACACCTTCGATGATATACTCTTGGTCTTCATCATATTCAGCGATAAACTCATTTAATGCTACTCTGCTTAACGCAGCTTTATGAGAAATACGACCTCTTCCCATATTAACAACATCAATAGTATCACCTACTGCAAATGCAAGATTACCTTCTTCATCTTTTAACTCTTCAAGTGCAATTGTTGCATCTCTACCACCACCGATGTCGATTACAGCGATCTCATCTTTTTCATCTATCTTAACTACTGTACCTGCAACTAAATCACTTTTTGACTCTGACTTTTTGAACGATTCCTCGAGCATCGCCTCAAAATCTACTTCTTCTATTTCGATATCTTCGAACTTCATACCTATCCTTATGTGTGCCTAATTTTGCGTTATTATACCCTTTTAACCATAAATATGGCTTATAGCGCAAACGGCTATGAGCTGAAACTGACCTTAAGTCGATGACAACTCTTGCCTATGGAACGTGTGATTTTTAAGTTTTTAGCAGTAAGTTTTCAGTAGTTTTTTTAAGAAGAAATACTCTCAAGCACTTCAAAATATGTAGGAAATGTTTTCGCCGTACACTCTGGCTCATTGATGGTAACAGAGACTGGATCCAGCGCTAAAAGAGAGAAACACATGGCCATTCTATGGTCATCATAGGTGTCAATCGCTGCGTGTTTAAGTACTTTGGGGGCTGTTATTTTAAGATAATCTTCACCCTCTTCTACCTCTGCACCGACCTTACGAAGTTCTGTTGCCATGGCAAAAAGTCTATCTGTCTCTTTTACCCGCCAGTTATAGATATTTCTAAGTGTTGTTGTACCTTCTACAAAAAGTGCTGTAGTGGCTATAGTCATTGCAGCATCAGGAATGTGATTGAAATCCATATCTATGGCATGAAGTTCACCTCTACTCACCAATACATAATCATCACCCCACTCTACAATTGCACCCATTTTTTCAAGGACATCAACAAATTGAACATCTCCCTGGATACTCTTTTTACCTATACCGGTCACTTTAACAGTACCGCCTTTAATTGCAGCAGCAGCTAAAAAATAAGATGCTGAAGAGGCATCACCTTCTACCATAAAAGTCTCTACAGCTTTATAGTGTTGTCCGCCTTTGATCGTAAAGGTCCGATAATTATCATGCACTACATCTACACCGAATTCTTTCATGATATGCAGGGTGATATCAATGTAAGGTTTAGAGACAAGCTCCCCGATAATAGAGATGGTCATATCTTCTTTTGCCATAGGAGCTGCAAGTAGTAGTGCCGTTAAAAACTGACTTGAGATAGCACCGTCTATCTTCACATTACCACCCGATAGTCCATTGGCTTCTATCAACAGAGGCGGATATCCTTCATTCTCTTGATAACTGATATTTGCTCCTGCTTCTCGTAAAGCATCTACCAAGTGCCCTATGGGTCTCTCTTTCATTCGAGGTTCACCTGTAAGCAAGTAAGAGCCTGTACCCAGACATAATGCCGCACAAAGTGGACGCATAGCTGTGCCCGCGTTACCCAGGAAAAGTTCTTCTAGGTTTGCACTATGTATCGCGCCTGCGTTACCGATGACTGCACATTCTGTTTTGTTTTCTGAGAGGGTATATTTGATACCAAGCTGCTTAAGGGCATTGAGCATATGTCTTGTATCGTCACTCTCTAAAAGATTGGTGATCTTAGTAGTTCCTTGTGCTAATGCAGCAAGCAGTAAAGCTCTGTTTGAAAGACTTTTAGATCCCGGAAGGTTTACCTCTCCATCTATTTTAGAGATAGGTTTGAGTGTTAACGTATTCATGAAACCTCATCTACTTTCTTCATTTCTTGAATCTTATTGATCACATTCTGTACGATCCAGTCAGGCGTGGACGCTCCCGCCGAAATACCACAAAGATCTTTACCTTTAAACCAACCGGCTTCAAGCTCTTTTTCATTCTCTATAAGATAACTGTCCTTGCAATCGCGTTCACAGATACTATGTAACTGTTTCGTATTGGAAGAGTGTTTCCCTCCGATGACGATCATAACATCAGCATCTTTAGCAAGTTCTGATGCTGCATCCTGGTTTTCAAATGTTGCGTTACAGATAGTGTTAAATACCCTTATCTCTTTACGTGTTGCCATCAATGCCGTTACGATCTTTGCAAAATCTTCAGGTTTTTTTGTAGTTTGAGAAACGACTGCAACCTTCCCTTTAAGAGGAAGGGCTTCCAACCCTTCAGGTTCAAGCACGATAAATGCATCCTCCGGATCTTCAGCATAACTCACTACACCTTTGATCTCCGGGTGATCTTTATCACCAAAAATAACGATGCTGTAGCCGTCTAGGCTCATCTTTTCTACGATATTTTGTGGGGTTGTTACATAAGGACAGGTTGCATCTATCACTTTATGATCTTGGCTTTTTAACACAGCCAATTCATTTTTAGGGATACCATGTGTTCGTATCACCACAGCATCATCTGTTTCTATATCTTCTATACGTTCAGCAAGGCCGATGTCGAACCCTGTATTAAGTCTTGCAATCTCATCTTTGTTATGGATCAATGGACCATAGGTCACAGATCCTCTGTGTTCTTCAGCTATTTCAATAGCCCTCTTTACACCAAAACAAAATCCATAACTAGATGCTAATTGTATTTTCATTTCTATCTCAATTCAGCTTTACATTCTGACTCAAGGGCCATCATAATCTGACCCATCACTGTTTCTATATCACTGTCTTCAAGTGTTTTTTCCATAGATTGGATGAAGAAACGTACAGTAAGACTCTTTTTATCACCTAACTTCTCATCTTCGTAGATATCTACAGGATAAGTATCTTTAAGCATTGGAAGTTCCAGTGCATTCAGTACTTTAGCCACTTCATAATAGTTCAAAGATTTATCTATCACAACCGATAGATCTTTGTAGACTCCTTGGAACTTAGAGATAGGCGTTGCATTAATATGTGTAGGCAACAAGGCATCAAAATCAAGTTCCGCAATAAATGTCTCAGGTATACCAAAACTCTCCTGCACTGTTGGATGAAGTTTCGAAAGGAACCCGCATACCTTACCATCTACAATAATATTTGCAGATTGGTATGGGTGTATAAGACCATTTTCATACGTACAAGGTACCAGTTCAAAAGCACCAACAACCGCACCCACTTTTTGGGTAAAAGAGGCGAAGTCTATCATCTGTGGTTTTCCGGCGTTTCTTACATTTTCACCTTCTACCTGTCCTGAAAAGACAAAAGACATCACTTCACTCTGTTCTCTTTTACTTGCAAACACGGCGCCCATCTCAAAAAGAGGGATAGACTTTTTACTATAACTCACATTACGCTTCACTGCATTGAGTAAATTAACCAAGATCGTAGATCTTAGTGTATTGAGTTCTTCTGCGATAGGATTAGCCAGTTCAAGTGCTTCCTCTACCGTAGAAAAACCATATTTTTCCAAAAGGGCTCTTTCAGAAAATACATAAGATACATTTTCATAAAATGATACACCTACTGCACGGTTCTTAAACTCTTTTTTGGCTTGATATCTAGCGGTTGTATCATTAAGACGTGGCTTTTCGGCAAACACAAAAGGTTTAGCTTCAATGTTATTGATCCCTATAATACGTACGATCTCTTCGGAAATATCCTGTATATGTTTAATATCATGTCTAAAGTGTGGTACCACAGCAGCGATAACATCATGGCCCATAGAGTTTATCTCAAATCCGAGTTTTTGAAGTATCGTTACTATCTTACCTATTTCAACATCCATACCGATGATAGATGAGATCTCTTTTGCATCTACGATAACTGTTTCATGTTCTCTTTCAACGCTCACATTCAATGACCCTTCATAACAAGAGATATCAGTATGGCTATCCATCATAGAAGCGAGAAAAGAGAGACCAAAAGCAAGATTAGGGTTAGCCCCTCTGGATGTTTTATAGTAAAGATCATCTGTTTTTAAAGAGGTGGTAGAGACTGCCTCAACTAAAGTATCCGGGTTGATATAACTGGCCTCTATTAAAAGCTCTTTTGTCTCATCATTTGCTATAGCTTCTGCCTCTTGATTGACACCTACCACAGAAAGTACTTTTTCATTACCCAGAACTTCTATCACACCTTTTGTTTTTGCTACAGGGTGTACAGAGATCTTGTTTTCACTGTTACGGAATGTTCTACTGTCATATGCACGTAATATAACGCCTGTAGTGTGTGTTGCATACGCCAGCATACTTGCAAGTTTTCCTTCAGCTTCTACGCTTACCATCGCTAAACGCAACTGCACAAGAAAATTACTGGAAATATTTTCTATCGTTGCCAGTTTATAATGCAGATCTGCATCCATTTCACCTGTATGACGAAGTTCTGCTTCTCTGGCGATACCAAGTTTGATCTTCTCTTCTTGTTTGTATTCAAAAGGTTTCATCTCGATGTCAAGTGCTGCACTCAAGTCTCTTGCCACACCATAAATGCTAAGACAGTCACCTCTGTTGGCTGTAAGTTCAAGCTCGATGATCGTATCTGCTACCTTCGCATAAGAGCCAAACTCTTTACCTACTTCAAGTTCACCGATACTTTCATCAAGTATCATGATCCCTTTACCCGTATCTGGTAATCCAAGTTCAGAAGAGGCACAGACCATCCCTTCACTCTCAACACCACGAAGTTTTGCATGCTTGATGACAAAATCACCAGGAAGTACAGCACCTATGGTTGCGACTGCCACATACTCTGCATCCACAACATTGGCTGCACCACAGACGATTTGTCTCGTTCCGCTTCCAACGTCTATCTGACATACGTTCAGCTTATCTGCATCAGGGTGTTTTTCACAAGAGATGATCTTACCTACAACTACTTTTTCGGCTATCTTAATTTGTGTGAGACTGTCAACTTCGAGTCCTATGGAGTTAAACGTTTCATAAAGCTTCTCATTAGACACCTTACTAAGGTCAATAAATTCATTTAACCAACTTCTTGTTACTATCATCTAAACTGCTCCAACAAACGAATATCACCTTCAAACAAAGATCTCAAATCAGGTATTTTGTGCATAAGCATTGCAAAACGCTCTACACCCAACCCAAAGGCATAGCCACTCACATCTTCATATCCCACTGCCTTAAAAACATTTGGATCAACGATTCCACATCCAAGTACTTCTAACCAACCTGTATGTGAACAAACTCTACACCCTTCACCTTCACAGAAAATACAAGAGATATCTACTTCAGCAGAAGGTTCGGTAAACGGAAAGAAACTTGGTCTGAAACGTACTTCAACATCTCCAAACATATAGTGTAAAAAGTC
>CALDBH010000050.1 GCA_937938065.1 uncultured Sulfurovum sp.
TATTGGGGATATCGCGCTTGATCTCTACTCTAGTGATGATGCTGAGATGATCGCCTATGAGATAGAAGGAAATCTTTTTGATACAGGTATAGAGTGGCGAAGTGAAGGTGGATACTATAATGACAAGCTTTTAGATAAAGAGTTCTATCAAACTATCCTTGGAATGGATTATGGTTTTGTCGATGGTCTTACAGTCATGACCGAGTGGATACACTCTTCTAAAACTTACAGTGCAGATGAAATCCTCTTCAATCAAAACAGTAGTCTAAGTAACAACCGTCACATCTCATCTGACTATGTAGGAGCTTCAGCCTATTATGACTTTAATCTACTCTACAACGGTGCACTAAGTCTGATCTACAGCCCGGAAGATCAAAGTAGTTTTATCTCTCCTCTCATTGAGTACAGCATCAGTGATGATGCATCTCTGGCCATTGGTGCCATGCTTTATACTGGTGATGATGAAAGTGAGTTTGGAAGTGTAGATAACAGCTATTATCTACGTTTGAAAGCGACCTACTGACCTTTTTTAGATTCACTTTTAAACTATTTGGAATTCATCTTTTGTTTAATAATTTTCATTCTATCGGACTAGCCATTAGCTTCTGATTTGAAAGTGATTAGAGATATGGTGATAAGATGAAGAAGTTGTTATATATACAACAGAAAGACTCAAAATGGAAAGCCTCTCCTGAGACATATTATTTTATTTGAACTTATATCTTAAGTTAATGGTAGAGCGAATATCACTTTTTTCAATTTGATGATAGGGTGTTGCATTATATTCATGGTTAATATCAAAACCAAGTATTAGATCATTTGTAATCGATGTATTGAGTTGTAAGATTTGAGATCTCCTGAAGTCTGAAAAGTCTTCAACATTGGGTTGATAAAATCCAAGATATGTAATAGAAAAATTTTCATTTATATTTTTTAAAAAAGAGAGATAACTGTTCATTCGAGTTCGTCTGTATATAGGATCGAGGATGCTAACAGTATCTGGTTCCATATAAGAATAAAAGAGCCCCAATCCAATATAGATCTTATCAAAAGGAAGATCTAACTTTTTTCGAATATTTGCACCTGCTAAAGTTCTTTCTTTAACATCTTGGAATTCATTAAACTCAGTTTGAAGAAAAAATTCATAATCATAAGATGTATTTGCAATGTTATGCACATAACGAAGATGAATGAGACCGTCGTTTGTATCTTTTTCATCGTTTGATTCTCCATAGGTATAGGAAGCGATAAGATATGCAAGCCACTCTTTTTCATCATATTGTCCCTTACCGGATAAACCGACTGAGACAGAATCGGTATTTCCTGAACTGTATTTTGCACCCAATGAAACTTCTCCAGTTAGTCCTTTTTTCTCTCCTATGACAGGAGGTTCGATATTGATGAAACTGTAGGAGAATGAAGTCAATATTAGAGATATGAAGAGAAGTTTTTTTAACATGATGATACCTTGATGTATAAATAGATTCCGAAATAATACTATATTGATATAGAATCTTAGATATGAAAGTAAATTCTTGATAGAAAACCTTATAAAATATATTATTTTATAAGGTTTTGATCTTATACATATAATCTAACATACTATCATCATTACATACAGATATTTTAGGCATAAATGCTACAATAATAATATGCCAATTATAAGTCATCTTTGAATAATATTTAATGCGTTTATATTGTATCTCTTACATCTACAATATATTATATGAACTTTTTTTAACAAAAAAATAAAGGAATATAACTATGACAGAGCGTTCAACTATTACCGTTGACGGTAATGAAGCTGTTGCGATGGTAGCCCATAAGATCAATGAGGTTATGGCTATTTATCCTATCACCCCCTCCTCTCCGATGGGAGAATTCAGTGATATCTATAGTGCTAAAAAACAAAAAAATATTTTCGGTACGATTCCAGAAGTATATGAAATGCAGAGTGAGGGAGGTGCAAGTGGTGCCGTTCACGGTGCATTGCAGGCCGGTGCTCTTACCACCACATTTACAGCTTCACAAGGGCTACTGTTGATGATACCAAACATGTATAAGATCGCCGGAGAGCTCACTTCGACGGTATTTCATGTTGCCGCCCGCTCCCTGGCAGCACAAGGTCTTTCCATCTTTGGGGATCATCAGGATGTGATGGGGGTAAGACAAACCGGATTTGCTTTTTTAGCCTCCAATTCCGTACAGGAAGCACATGATTTTGCCCTGATTTCACAAGCCGCAACCTTACATGCACGTATTCCATTTTTACATTTTTTTGACGGATTTCGTACCTCACATGAAGTAAGCCGGATCGAAAACCTCTCAGATAACGTACTCAAAGCGATGATCAATCTTGATCTAGTTGAAGCACATCGTAAGCGAGGTCTAACACCTGATATACCTGTACTTCGAGGTACAGCACAAAACCCAGATGTCTATTTTCAGGGGCGAGAAAGTGTCAATAAATATTATCAGGCACTGCCGAAGATTTTACAAGAACAAATGGATACCTTTGCCCAGTTGACAGGAAGAGCATACCACCTTTTTGATTATGTCGGTGCAGAGGATGCAGAACGAGTCATTGTTTTAATGGGATCAGGTGCTGAAGCAGTGGAAGAGAGTGTAAGCTATCTAAACACTAAGGGGCAAAAAGTGGGGCTGATAAAAGTAAGACTCGCCCTGCCCTTTGACATTAACTCTTTTATAAGTGCCCTTCCAAAATCAGTTAAATCCATTGCTGTACTCGATCGCACCAAGGAGTCTGGAAGCATTGGTGAACCACTTTATCATGATGTACTTGCCGCACTGTTTGAACAGCGTCCAGACCTGCCTTTTGACATGCCAAATATCATAGGAGGTCGTTACGGTCTTTCTTCTAAAGAGTTTACTCCCGCTATGATTATTGCCATTTACAATGAGCTTGGAAAAGAGTCTCCTAAAAATCACTTCACCATCGGTATTGATGATGATGTTACCTTTACATCACTGACCTATGATCATGATTTTATTTTAGAAAACCCTACCCAGTTTGAGGCTCTGTTTTATGGATTGGGCTCGGATGGTACTGTAGGAGCGAACAAAAATACGATTAAGATTATTGGGACTGAGACTGACCATTATGCGCAAGGGTATTTTGTTTATGATTCGAAAAAATCAGGCTCGATGACCACTTCGCATCTACGTTTTGGTACTGATCCGATTCATTCAACCTATCTTATACAGCAGGCTGATTTTATAGGTGTACATCAAGCCATATTTCTTGAAAAACTTGACTTGCTTAAGATAGCCAAGCCCGGTGCAATTTTTTTGCTGAATACCCCTCATCCAAAAGATGAAGCTTGGAAACATCTACCTCGTGTAACACAAGAGCAGATTATTACAAAAGGTCTGAAGTTTTACGCCATAGATGCCTATAGTGTAGCACAAGCGAGCAATATGGGATCTCGGGTCAATACCATCATGCAGACCTGCTTCTTTGCCATCAGCGGTATTCTTCCTAGAGATGAGGCAATCAGCAAGATCAAAAAATCGATTCAAAAAAGTTATGGGAAGAAGGGAGATGTAATAGTACAGATGAATTTCAAGGCCGTAGATAATACGCTTGAAAATCTATACGAAGTGCCTGTCCCCACGCAGGCTGAAAGTACACAGGAACTTAAACCGGTTCTCAAAGGGGTATTGACCCCATTCATTTCCGAAGTGATTGGAAAAATCACCGCTTACAAAGGGGATGAACTTTCAGTATCTCAGATCCCTGATGATGGTACATGGCCGACAGGAACAACACAGTACGAAAAACGGAACATCGCCCATGAGGTTCCTGTTTGGGATGCTGACACCTGTATTCAGTGTAATAAATGTGTCTCAGCCTGTCCCCACTCGGTCATACGCTCCAATGTCTTTGACATCTCCTTTATGAACAATGCCCCTGAAGGGTTTGCCTCCAAGTTGGCAAAAGGAAAAAAATTCGGTGAAAATGATTTATTCAATATCTCCGTAGCAGTCGAAGACTGTACCGGCTGTGCACTCTGTGTTGAAGTCTGCCCTGCTAAAAACAAATCACAGACGAACCTCAAAGCGATCAATATGATGCCCCTTGCCCCCATTAAAGAGCAAGGCATTGCACAATGGGATTACTTTGTTTCCCTGCCAAAACTTGATCGGTCAAAACTTGATCATGATGATCTTAAAGAGTCACAGTTCCTTGAACCGCTCTTTGAGTTCAGCGGTGCATGTGCAGGGTGTGGAGAGACCCCTTATATCAAACTTGCTTCACAGCTTTTTGGTGACAGAATGGTCATTGCTAATGCCACAGGATGTAGCTCTATTTACGGTGGAAACCTCCCTACCACACCATGGAAGAAAAATGATGAAGGACGCGGACCGGCATGGTCAAATTCACTCTTTGAAGACAATGCGGAATTCGGGCTTGGATTCCGTCTTGCCATAGATAACCACACCGATCATGCCAAAAGCGTGCTCGAAGGTCTCAAAGATAGCCTTGACAGTACTCTTGTTGAAGCGATACTCGATGCTCCACAGCATGATGAGATACAAATTAACGAACAAAGAGAACGGGTTAAAACCCTACAATCTGCTCTTACAAATCTTGAAAACAGCGAAGCCAAAAGTTTATTAGAAATGACAGATTACCTTGTTAAGAAATCTGTCTGGTGTATCGGCGGGGATGGATGGGCTTACGATATCGGTTATGGTGGACTTGATCATGTACTTGCTAGCGGTAAAAATGTCAATATCTTGGTACTAGATACACAAGTCTATTCCAATACAGGTGGTCAGCAGTCAAAAGCAACCTTTACGGGTGCTGTGGCAAAGTTTTCTGCAGAAGGAAAAGCAGGAATGCCAAAAGATCTCGCTTCGATGGCCATCAATTACGAAAATGTGTATGTGGCAAAAGTCTCATTAGGAGCGAACGACAAGGCGACAGTCAAAGCGTTTGTTGAAGCGGAACGTTATGACGGTCCTTCAATCATTATCGCCTATTCGCACTGCGTTGCTCACGGCTATGATTTAAAATACGGTTTTGATCAACAAAAACGGGCTGTTGACAGTGGATTATGGCCGATATTCCGTTTTAACCCCGATAAGATCAAAGAGGGGGAAAATCCGATGACACTTGATTACAAAGGTCCTAAAATTAATGTCAAAGACTTTATGTATCGTGAGACACGATTTAAAATGGTTGAGAAAATGAATGTGGTTGCTGCAGGTACTTACCTAAAGACAGCGGCCCATACAGCCCAATCTCTCTATAAACGGTATCAAAACCTGCATGAACGTTATCAACCAACACAAGAGGAGATCTAACTATGGAACTTATCACTAATTATTTAGGGCTGGAATTAAAAAATCCCCTTATTGCCAGTGCTTCGCCGTTGACGGCATCACTTGATAGCATCAAAAAGCTCGAAGAAAACGGTATTGCTGCAGTCATGATGCATTCACTGTTCGAAGAAGAAATAAACCACGAGATACATCAGATAGACCAC
>CALDBH010000051.1 GCA_937938065.1 uncultured Sulfurovum sp.
CCTAAAATAGAAACAAAGCCTAAACCAGAAGTAAAAACAGCTCCTGAGCCTGAACCTAAAATAGAAACAAAAAAATTACCTGAGGCAGATTATCCTCGATTTTCGCATGTGCGTTTAGTAGAGATGGGACTTTCAGATGAAGAAGCAAAAGAATTTGTAGCTGAACTTATCCCACAACTTGAAGTGGAGATTCCTCTTATAGAAGCAGCGATACAAGCTGGAGATTTTCATAAAATTGAACGCTTGACACACGGAATCAAAGGTTCAGCAACTAACTTGGGTACGGGTGGAGTTTCAGACCTTTTGACTGATTACAATACCTATTTAAAAACAGGTACAGATAGTGACATAGCACAAGCATATTTGGAGCATCTCGTACACTATACGAATGAGCTTAAAACCCAATACATTTAAGCTCTTAACTTTTTAGCAAACTCCAATGCTTCATCCGTAGGATTCTCTCCTGCGATAATCCTTGCTATCTCTGACACACGAGTAAAATCATTTAATACTTCTACCTTACTATTTTTCCCTACTTTTGTTACCACAATATGTTGTCCCGCTTTCGCTGATAGATGTGGCTGGTGGGATATCGCAAAGACTTGATAGACCGATGAGAGCTTATATATCATCTCTGCTATCGCGATAGACTCATCACCACTGACATTCGCATCTATTTCATCCAGTATAAGAACACCTTGTTTACTCTTATCCGCAGGGATCGTCGTAGCCATCAGTGCCAGACGTACACGGTTAAACTCTCCACCACTTAGTGTGGCTGTTTTTGAAGATCCAAGCATCACTTCTACACTATCCATTCCGCTTTCAGCCAAAGTGTCAGAAGAGAATTCAAAAGTAAGTGCAGGAAGTTTTAATGTTGTCAAATACTCTGCTAAAGACTTTTCTAACCTCTTTGCTTCTTTTTCGCGTGACTGAGAGAGTTTTGATGCGATGATCTGTAACTCTGAAAACTCTAAAGCTAAAAACGACTCCAACATACTCTTGTCTTTTTCAATATTTTGATATCCGGAAAGTTCTTTCTCTTTAGCTTCTTTATATGCTAAAGCTTCTTCAATGCTTCCATAGCGGTTTTTAAGTGTTGTAAGGTCACCAAGACGATCTAAAACCTCTTCTACATCTACCTCTGCAAGTTCATCTGTAAGATTTTCTGTCTCTTCGAAATCAGCACGAAGTTGATTCATTGCATCACTAAATACTGACCCATCTTTATCTAAAAGTCTATAGACCTCTTCAACACTTGCTTCCAAGGCAAAAATGTCTGTAGCATTTAATAGTGCATCTTTTATCTTATCTATACGTGAAAGTTGTTGTTTGATCTTTAGTAATTCGTCTTCTTCCCCTACTTGTGGGTTGATAGAAGCTATTTTTTCTACTTCATAAGTAGCATACTCTATGAGTTCTGCAAGCTTTGCTTCATCTTCTTTTATCTTTGAGAGCTGTGAAGCTTTTTCTTTATAATTTTTATAACGTTTTCTGTACTCTTTTAACGTCAGTTTAAATGCTTTATCTTTATTTTTAAGCTGATCATCGATCATCTCTAAAAGCGTTTCTGATTCAAAACCGCCTTTGTCACGTACAGAGAGATACTTTACATAAGGAAAAAACATTTCACCTAATGCCTTCTTAGAAATATTTTGTCCATCTATAAAGTAACGAAGCTTCTCTTTTTTTAGTGTTTTTACAGTCAGGTCATTGTTAAGTTCATAGGCATCACTCTCTAATCCAAGTGGCTTAAGCAAATTTACTTCACACAATGCTGCTGCACCTTGTGTACTGTGTCCAAAACTGGAGAGTATCGCTGACATGAGTACAGACTTACCTGCCCCACTGGGCCCTGTTAAAACGACCAATCCATTTTCAAACTCTAGCTCTACTTCATCAAAGGTAACAAGGTCACGCAGGTATAAACGTTCTATCAATGTTCATCACCCCATGAGAGCTTTTCTCTCAATACAGAAAAATAATTACGCTCTTTTCTATGCAGCAGTTTTGCGCCACGTTTTGCACCCATGATCACCAGTACGTCCTCTGGAACCATCTCATAATCATCTTGCCCGTCTATCACTGCAATGATACGTTCTTCCGGTGAAGAAAGTTCAATTGTAAAATCAGCAGGTACCACTAAAGGACGTTGTGTTAAAGAATGTGCCATTATTGGTGTCATAATGAGTGCTTGCGTAAGAGGGTACATTACAGGACCGCCTGAAGCAAGATTATATGCAGTTGACCCTGTAGGTGTTGCGATTATGAGTCCATCCCCTTTATAGGTGTTAAACCTTTCTCCATCAATAGATGCATATACTGTTGCCATTCTGGAGACTACTGGACGCGTGATAACCACATCATTAAAAGCAAAAAATGGCTCTTTTTGACCATTTCCTCTTTGTATATATCCTTCTATCATCATACGTTCATCAATGCGATATTCATCTCTGATCAATTGTTCTAAAAACAACTCTACATCGTCTATCGTCACATCAGCCAAAAATCCTAAATTGCCGGCATTAATACCTACAACAGGTTTATTATATCCATGAGAACGACGTACAAGTGAAAGCAAAGTACCATCGCCACCTAGTGAGACCAAGAAATCCGCCTCTTCACACATAGCTTCAAACTTTACACCTTCTTCACCTATCATTTTGCCTGAACGATCTGCAAGAAGTACCGAAATACCTCTGGCTTCAAACTGAGCTTTGATACGTTCATAAAGTGTTTTTATCTCTGGATCATTAGGTTTTAAAATAAACCCTGCCGTTTTGATCTGTGCTAATTTTTGATTACTCATCTTTTTCCTACTGTATTTAAGAAATATTACTGTTAGAGTATCATAAATGTACTGTTAGTATTTGAAAATATGTCATATTGCCATATTTTTGATCGTGAATTTAACCCTAAACTACTTTTTGATATAATCGCGTCATTATAAACAGATAGGATAGTTATGAGAACACATTATTGTGCAGAAGTAAATGAAGAACATATCGGACAAGAAGTTACCGTAGCAGGTTGGGTTTCTTCCCGTAGAGACCATGGTGGGCTTATATTTATAGACCTTAGAGATAAAGATGAAGTGATACAGCTGGTTTGTGACCCTGCAGATAATGTAGATGCACACAAAATAGCCGAAGATGTAAGAGATCAGTTTGTACTTGTTGCTACAGGAACTATGCGTGCTCGTGGTGAAGGTCTTGAAAATCCTAAACTTAAAACCGGTAAAGTTGAAATGGTAGTCGATAAACTTGTAATAGAAAACCGTTCTAAGCCTATGCCTTTTGACCTAAATGATGAAAAAGTAAATGAAGAGATCAAACTTAAGCACCGTTACTTGGAGCTTAGAACGCAAAAGTCTTACGATATTTTCAAACTTCGTTCAAAAGCAACTATCGCTGCGCGTAACTCACTTGATGAACTGGACTTCCTTGAAGTTGAAACACCTATCATTACTAAATCTACACCGGAAGGTGCAAGAGATTATCTTGTACCATCTCGTGTACATGGTGGTGAATTTTATGCACTTCCACAGTCTCCACAGCTTTTCAAACAGCTTTTAATGGTTGGTGGTTTCGACCGTTACTTCCAGATAGCAAAATGTTTTAGAGATGAAGACTTAAGAGCAGACAGACAACCGGAATTTACGCAAATAGATGTTGAAATGTCTTTCTGTGATCAGGAAGACGTGATAGCAGTCGCCGAAAAACTAATACACAATGTATTTTCAGCTTGTGGTTTTGATATTCCTACTACGTTTAAACGTATGCCTCACTTTGAAGCGATGGAAAAATACGGTTCAGACAAGCCAGACATGCGTTATGATCTAGCAATGGTAGATGTGATCGACATTTTTGAGAGATGCGATAATGAGATCTTCTCAAGCATTGCAAAGACACCTAAGAAAAACCGTATCAAAGCACTCAAAGTACCAAAAGGTGATGAGATCTTCTCAAAACGTCAAATGAAAGGTTTTGAAGAGTATGTACGTAAATTCGGTGCATCTGGTCTAGGTTACTTCCAGATGAAAGAAGATGGTCTTAAAGGTCCTCTTGCTAAATTCTTTACAGAAGATGATCTACAAGCTATTATCGAGAGATGTGAACTTGAAATAGGTGATGCAGTATTCTTCGGTGCTGGTGAGAAAAAACTGGTATGGGATTATATGGGTCGCTTCCGTATCTACCTTGCAGAGATCATGGAGATCATCCCTAAAGATACTTTCGAATTCCTA
>CALDBH010000052.1 GCA_937938065.1 uncultured Sulfurovum sp.
TCATCCATAAGTGCTTTAACATCGTTAAATGAATCATAAACAAGAAGTGTATTTTTGAGTTGTGTTGCTGCTGATTCAGCTACAGCTGCATCAGAAGATTTAAGTGCATCAACAAGTGGTGCAACGTTAAATCCACCTAGCATAGTTCCTAAGATGACTGTTGCTTCAACTGCATCGATCTCAGTACAAGATGCATTACCTTGAATGATATCATTTAAAAATGCTGCTTTAATGTATGCTGCATCATCTACACCTGCAGGGATTTTATTTTTAAATAACTCCATAGCATATTCACTATCTACGATTGGACTAGCTTTAAGTAGTTCAACAAGTTCTGCTGTCTGTTCAGCTGTCAATACTAGTGGTGGTACCCCTAGTTCTGCACGCTCAGCTGTGTGAGCTTTATATTCTTCTAATAAGGCCATAATGGTCTCCTGTTTTAGTATTTGTATGGAGATACTAGCAGAAAATGGTTTTAATACAAATATTATAAGTTAAAGGCATAAAAGAGATAATTTTAATGTATCGTATGGTTACAGAAAAAGTACCAAATTCATTTTAAAAAGGTACTTTTTCATAAAAATGCAGGAAATTAGACGATTTCTCTGTTACCTTTTGCATTTGGTGCACTTAAGACACCTTTTGCTTCAAGTTGTTCTATGATATTCGCAGAACGGTTATACCCTATTTGTAGTTTACGCTGAAGATAAGAGATAGAGGTTTTGTTGTCCGTCAACACCACTGATTTTGCTTCTTCATAGAGAGGGTCAAGGTCTACATCTCCTCCTCCACTTTCACTGGCAGCTGCACCACCTGCAACAAGATAGCTTTCATCATACTCAGGTTCACGTTGGGCTTTCAAGAATTCAACGATCTCTTCGATCTCTTCTTCTTTATTCCATGGTGCATGTAAACGTACCAGTCCTGTCGCACCAGGAGGTGTAAAGAGACCATCACCACGCCCAAGCAGACTCTCCGCACCCATCGCATCCAAGATCACCTTAGAGTCTATACGTTGCCCTACACGGTAGCTTAGTCTTGACGGCAGGTTTGCTTTGATGAGTCCTGTAACAACATCCACACTTGGTCTTTGTGTTGCTACGATAAGGTGTATCCCACTGGCTCTTGCCATCTGTGCAAGTCTTGCAATAGAATACTCTACCTCTTTACCCCCATTCATCATAAGGTCAGCCAGTTCATCTATCACAACCACGATGAAAGGGAAAGGCTCTGCTGAACCATCGCCTTTTACTTTTTCATTGTAATTATCTATGTTCTTTGTACGGTTCTCAGCCATTAGCTTATAACGACGTTCCATCTCTCCTACCATATTGGCAAGTGCCGCGATAGCTTTTTTAGGTTCAGTGATCACCGGTGTGATCAAATGCGGTATGTCATTGTAGATCGAAAATTCCAGCATCTTAGGGTCTATGAGCATCAGCTTCAACTGATCAGGATCATTTCTGTAAAGTAGAGAAAGGATCATGGCATTGATACCTACAGATTTACCAGAACCTGTAGTACCCGCTATAAGCAGGTGTGGAAGCTTTTTGATATCTGTAATAAACGGTTTACCTACGATATCTTTACCCAACGCTACAGTTAAAGGAGAGCTAGAATTTTTAAACAGATCACTCTCAAGTATCTCACGAAGATAAATGGTATCTACAGTTTCATTTGGTATCTCTATACCCACAACATCACGCCCTGGTATAGGTGCCTGTATACGGATGGTTTCAGCTGAAAGTGCCATCGCAAGGTCATCTTGAAGGTTTAAAATTTTAGACACTTTGACATGAGGTGCAGGTTTAAATTCAAAAGTAGTTACCAAAGGGCCACTATAAGTACGTACCACATCGCCATCTACTTTAAACTGTAGAAGTTTTGCGAGTAACTCTTCTATCTTCCTGTCTATCTCTGCTTCATTGCCCTTTTTTGTTGTTTTAGGTGCTTTTTGTAAAAAATCAAGTTTAGGGAGTTTGAAATTTTTAGGTTTAACTACTTTACCTTTATCTATCTGATCCATAAGTTTAGAGTTTTCTTCAAGCTCATTGATGATCTCTACATTGGAACTATTTGTGACACTTTTGTCTTGAGAAGTGCTCATTTCCATCTCATGCTCAAGTTCGAGTATCTCATTTAGAACCGGATCATCTACCTCATCTAGTGCCTGCACTTTTACTGCTTCTGGTTTAGCCAAAGCCTTTGGAGCAGCCGTTTTTCGTTTGGCACGTGTTTTCTTTGGTTTTTCTTCCACAACATCCAACACAGGCATCATTTCATCTTCAAGAGAAGGTGAAGCAAAAGGATTTGTAAAGATCTTTTTAAACACTTTTCCAAGCATAGAAAAAGTACTTCCCAGCCAAGAAAAAGAGAGGGAAACTTTAGGTGTTTTCATCTTAAATCCGGAGAATTTGAAGTCATCATCTATGATGAATACCAAAGAGAGTGCCATGATCATCAACCAAAACAACCAGAGTCCGGCTTGACCGATTAGAGGGTATAAAAACTCTACTATCTGTGTACCTATGAAGCCTCTATCTTGTGCTTCCAATACCAAAGAGCTAAAGAGTATCAGTGCGATGAAGAAAAGTAGCCATCC
>CALDBH010000053.1 GCA_937938065.1 uncultured Sulfurovum sp.
AAAGATAACATGCTGTAGCATTATTCTCTTTACACGCATTTTTTAATGCATCTGTATTTGATGCAAAAAGGGATGTAAATGTAACAATTGTCAATAAGATAATTTTTGAGAACATATTACTTTCCTTCTCTCTTTTGTCTATCTCTTCTAATTGCATCAACAAGAATACTATTTTCTTTTTCCATCTCATGAAAGGCATCATTAAGTCTATTCTTCAACATTTCACCTTCAAGACCATCCTTTAATGCCATCTCATAGTGTTTCTTAAAATCTGTGTAAGGTGTTGCTCCCGATGAGAGAATCATTTTAAAATCTACATTAGGAAAATAGTTTTCCCATGATTTAGTCGCAGTTTTAACTACTTTTTTGTTGTTAAAGTACGATGCAACAACTACTATCTGCATAGCAACTACCAGTAAAATAATATAAAAAACTATCGCTTGAGCTATCCCTAATACTTTAAATGATTCAGGGTTAAAGATAGCTGCATACATTGCGAACGGCAAAACAATAAAAGCAAACATGATCCATTTATTACTTAACCCACCAAAAAATGCATTATTATAGATAAGTCTTTTTTTAAGTCTGTGATCTTTTTCCTTAAAGACACTGTCTAAAATAGTTTTGATCGTATAATGTTGTTCTTGCATACTGTTTCCTTAAATTTTACGTGTAAAAGTGTAGTAGGTTTTTATAAACTAGAGTTTAATAGCAGAAAATCTGCTATTAAAAGTAGGACTATAAATGATGTTTAACATACTCATCTATACTAAGTAGTATGATGATACCCAAAAAGGCTGCATTGATCTTCCAAAATATAGCACGTGCATCTGTAAGTTTAAACTCTTTTTTAAGGAGTTTTATCGAAGTTAAGAATGCCCACACACCTAATACTACAGAAAGCGCTATAGTAATATTGGAGTATACATTAAAAGTATAGACCAAAAACACACCTGCTTGAATAGTAAGCATTAACCAAACAAACGTAAGCCTCTGAAGTGTACCTTCCCCAAAAAGACGCATAGCTGTTGGGTATCCACCATCTTTATAATCACCATGGAATAGCATTACAAGTAACCAAAAATGGGGTACCTGCCAAATAAAATAATACACTGCAAGTGCAATGAATTCCAACTCAAACAATGTATGACCAGCAACAAGCCATCCAATGGCAGGTGGTATGACACCAAGAAGTGCTCCTGGTACTACAGCCAGTGCAGATCTTTTTTTAAGCGGAGTATACATAATGTTATACCAAAGAAATGCAAAAACAAAAAAGTTGATACCTGTTAATCCTAAAAGCGTATAAATAAGTCCTAAAGAGAGAAGTATCAATACTACAGCGATAATAACACCAGTACGAGGTGACATACGACCAGATGCAATAGGACGATGTTTAGTCCTATCCATCTTGGAATCTTCTCTATACTCTTGTACTTGATTAAGAGTTGAAACTCCCATAGCTACGAGAAGTACAGAGAAGGTAGCAAGAAACATATCCGAACCAATCTCTCCCTTTGCCATAATATAGGCAAAGAGTGCAGATAAACTTACTGCAAAGGAGAGAATAAACTTGGTGACTATAAAAAAGTCTTTTATCATTATTTACCTGTTTCCATGTATTTAACGATATTTGCAAGATCTTCTGCTGGAAGATTAAACGCTGGCATAATACCTGGGTAGAATCCTTCTGGAACATCTTTATCTGGGTTAGTCAGTGCATCTGCAAGATACTTAGAGTCATACTTAGCACCAATACCTTTAAGTGATGGTCCAACTAAAGTTGCATCTGTATCAATTGAGTGACATGAAGCACATCCATTTTGTGCATAAAGTGCCTTACCATCTTTAGGGAAGTTACCTGCTGGTGTATCTTTATCTGTGCTATTGAACCAAGCTTCATAATCAGCTTTTTCCATAACAACGATCTTAGAGTACATGTAAGAGTGATCTGTACCACAGTACTCTGCACATTCTACATCATATTCACCTACTTTTGTTGCTCTGAACCATTGTTTTGTAGTACGTCCTGGAACAACATCTTCTTTCATACGGAAAGCTGGTACATAATATGCGTGAATAACGTCATTTACTGGTGCTGTCATCTTCAAGATAATATTTGTATCTACAGGAACGTATAATGCTGATATACCCATAGTACCTTTTTCTTTATCAAACACACCACCAATTTTATGTACATGTCCACTTGCATTTGCTGGATATTCATACTTCCATTTCCATTTAGAACCCTCAACATCGATCACGATAGCCTGTGACTCTGCTGGCATTGTTCTGAACATTTGCATTGTAGTGTTACCATAGTAGAAGAATACCATTACCGCAGCTACAGGAATAGCCGTCCATAATACCTCTAATAGGGTATGGTGTGTTAATGTACCAACATCTTCATTTTTTACTTTATCTGCACGATACTTCCATGCGAAGTAGAACATTGGTCCTACTACCGATAGAAATAGTGCAACTGAAATCCATATGTGCAACCAAAATGCAAAATCCATATCTGCATTAAAGGTAGATGCACTCGCATTAAATCCTTCTAATTTATTACTCATACCTAAAACTCCTCTTAGTGTGCTGCAGGAGCAGTAATATGACTTTCAGCTCCAAATTGGAAATTTGGTACGTCTATACCAATTACGATAACAAAGAATACTGTTACAAGGAATAGTGAAAACCACACCATCGCTGTAATCAGTTTCTCACCTTTTAAGTGCATATAATAGATAACAATCAAATATGCTTTTACTACTGCTATAAGCATTTGTGCCAAAAATGTTGAATGTGTCATAAACATATGTGGCTGTATAAATGTCACTGCTGTTAACAATAATAATCCAACAAGTACTTTATAATATACTTTTTTCTCTTCTTGATAATTTACTGTTTTAGTGTCCACCTGTAGCTCCTCCTGCTCCGATCATATAGTAATAAGGGAATACGAATACCCAAATAAGGTGTACGATATCCCAATATAGTGCGATATTCCAATGTAAAATGTGATGCTCTGGGCTTACTTTACCAGCATTGATACGCTTAAGTAACCAGATCATAAGACCAATACCAATGATAATATGGAATCCGTGGAGTCCAGTCATTGAAAAGTAAAGACCAAAGAATAATTTTTGACCAAATGGTAAAGATGACTCAGGTAATAACTTATCATGCATCAAGAAGATACCGTGATTGTATTCAGCTGTCCACTCAAAACCTTTGATAACCAAGAATGCTACTGCTAAAATGATAGTTGCCCAAATCATAAGTTTAGCACCTTTAATATCGCCAGCTCTCATTTTAAGTAACCCTAGACCCATAGTAAGTGCAGACACAAGTAGAATTACTGTGTTTGTACCACCAAGAAGTCTATTTAAAGATGCTGACGCATCTAAAAAGTCTTGCGGGTGTAATGTATTATAGTAAGCAAGTGCAAGGAACAGTGCTCCAAACATCCTCACCTCAGTTAACATGAACAGCCAGAAACCTAGTTTCCCGCCGTAAAAATCGTCTTGCCAACCTTGAACCTCGTGTTGATTTCCTTCGCGATCCGTCGCGATTTCAGGTACGTACTCGTGTGCCATTAGTCAATCCTTTGCATAGTTTCATAATTAAATTTAACCACTGGTTCACCATGATGATACTCATATGGCTCAAAGTCAACATAAGGAACTTTAGAGTGGTTCTCTAGTGGTG
>CALDBH010000054.1 GCA_937938065.1 uncultured Sulfurovum sp.
GAGAGTGAAAATGATGCATCTTCTTGTGCGGTAGAATGAGAGATCGTATCATATTTTGTGAGCATGGCACCAAAGAGAAGGGTTAAAAATGCCATAGCACTTAAATAATAGAGCGCCTCATAAGGTGAGTCAAGTACTTTCCCCAACCATAGTGCGATGCCCACAAAACCAAGAGAACCCCAGAGACGTACTTTGCCATAGCGGTGTTTTGGCAAGGAAGCTAAGGCTATGGTCTCAACATAAGGAAGAGAGATACCCATCGCTGCGCCAAAGAGAAGATTGGCTGCAAGATAGACCCAAAAATCATTTACAGTGGCTAAAAAAAGCAAGGTACCTATAAAGGTAAAAAGCAAGGAGAGTTGATAGACTTTAGGGCTTAAAAAGAGAAAGTGTCTAAATACAAAAGGTAGTAAAAATCGCATGAAAGGGGCAGCTGCATAAAGGATACCTACCTCCAGAGGAGAATATCCAAGATCAAGTAATACTTTTGGCATGAAGATAACATAGACGCCCACAAGTGCAAAGTAAAAGAAGTAGTAAGCCCCTAAAAGTGGTGAAAATAGCGTGTTGTCTTGTTTCATTTTTTGTTTACAACAGCCGTTGCAGAAAGGAGGTCGTGTAACGTCTTGTTGTCTTTTCGAAAAAACATCAGTGCCCAACCCAAAAGGGTAAAAAGTGAAAGGATCGCAGCCAGATTTCTAAATATAATGACAAACAAAGAGGGTTTCTTTTTGGTGTTCTCATCAATAAGTGTAATGTTATAGGCACGATATCCAGGTGTTTGTCCTGTAAAATGCATAAAGAGTGTCTGCACGATGACCAAGGGAAGAAGTATGTAGACCCAGCCTAATAACATATGTTCAGCAAAATCTTCCCGACCATCCATGACAAGATAAAAAACCACATACATGATAGGCATGAGAAGCATGAAAGCATCGGTCAAAAAAGCTTTTATTTTCAACCCTACTGAAGCATAATTATCAGTATCGGACACCGATTTTACTTTGGGTGTTTCTTCTTGGACTTTCCCCTGTTTGATATCTCTAAAACGTTGCTTTGCCATTAAAAATCCCAAATAGCCGCGGCGTAAGGACCGGAGAAGCCCATGTCTGCATGGAAGCCGTCTACCAAGTCATCACTGTCGATATGAAATGATTTATATCCTGCTTCCAGTCCTATACCCATAAGCAAGGTATATCGGGCAGACAGTTCATAGTCATAGGCAGTCATATCCCAATAACTGATGGCATTGGCTTCAAGCTGGAAAGAGAGATCCGTGACAGGCATATTAAAACGGGCTTTTCCGTAAAGCAGTGGAGCCCAGATTGAAAAATCTGCACTGTCATATTCTCCAACTGCACTAACGCCCATATCGCCACTGAAGTATCTTAGGGTAAGTCCTGCATCCACTTCTACCCAGTTGTCAAGCACTTCATAATAGAGTGTCACATCTGTCATGTCAAGTGATAAGCTGCTATCTATATTCCCATTAATGTTTTCAATATCCCCCCATGAAAAGTCTTCTACGACACTGCTTCCATCATGTGACAGGGTAGTGTATCCTAACTTGATATTGGGGAGTAAAGGAAAAGGGTGTTCAAGATAGGCTTTCAAAAATATATCTTGCTCTTCAGTGAAACCAAATGTATCTTCAAGAGATGCATCACGGCTTCTGTAAGAAGCGCTACCGCTAGGGTCATGATTGAAGAAACCAAGAGAGACTTCTCCTCCTATCATGTCAGCATGCAGTTGACCCAGTGTGAGAAGTGTGAAGAGAGCAAGTTTTTTAAGATGGAGCATTCTATTGTAATCCTTGTGTCATAGTAAAGATAGGAAGAAGCATCGCTGAAACAATGACGCCCACAACCACACCGATAAAGAGCATCATAAATGGCTCCAGTAAACTTAAGAGCAGTTTGAGTTTGTCTTCATTCTCTTCGGCATAAAGTGTAGCAGTATTGTCCAGAATTTGTGCTACTTCACTGGACTCTTCCCCCAGGGCCAAAGATTGCATAAAGTTACGTTTTATTTTGACACCTTTTGACATTTGAAGCGCGTTAGAGAGTTTATTTCCTTCGAGCACCTTAACGGATGCTTTCTCAAACAGGTCGCTGAGGGCATGGTTTGCAAAAGTCGCTTTAGCAAGCTGCACAGCCTGTGCATAAGCAACACCTGAACTTAGCATCAGTGAGAGGATATAGGAAAACCTCCCGAGTTCATGGTTCTGTATCAGCGCACCTAAGACAGGTGTCTTCAGCAACAATGAATCGATAATACGATGAAAAGTATCTATTTTGGCATACGAAACTTTAAATATGAGAATAACAAGCAGAATACTTATAATGATAGCAACATAGTGAGAGGTCAAAAAGTCACTTAAGCCAAGTACAAATTGAGTGATAGGAGGAAGCTCTTGCCCTGTATCTTCAAAGATAGCTGTAATTTTTGGTACTACAAAAGCGATGAGAAAAGAGGTCATCCCTATGGCAACAGTGAAAATGATTGCAGGGTATGTCATCGCCCCTTTCACTTGTTTTTTGACTTTGTTTTGTGCTGAGAAGAAGTTCCCCATATTGGTGAGAACTTCAACCATTTTCCCACTCTGTCCTGCAACGTTGAGACTTTGGAGAAAAAAGTCTGGCAGGGCATAAACTTTTTGTGTATTGAGTGCATGGTAAAGAGACTTCCCTTCATCAATCATAGTTTTAACGGAGTTCAGAAAAGAGACATATTTTTTTTCTCCCTCATGTTGGTTCTCGAGGAGTTTTATGGCAGTAAGTATGGTCATGCCAGAATTGAGGTAAGAAGAGAGCTCTTTGGAAAAAGTACTAAGAAGTTCCCCGGGCATTTGACGTTTTGAAAAGGCTTCAAGTGAAAACTCTTTGGTAGGGGTAAGTCCCTCGTGATAGATATTTTGAGCACGAAGTTTTTGTCCTGCTTCCTCTACGGAACTTGCCGTAACAGTACCTTTGACTTTTTTACCTGTTTTGTCAAAACCTTTGTACTTAAAAAGCATCCGTGTTTATGTCCTTGCAGTAGATTATAAGTATTATAACTTTTTTAGCTGTATCTTGCTAAACAGAGTCTCAAACGGGTCTTGTACTTGATTTACTGTTTATCAAAAACCTTCCAAACGAAAATGAAAGTAGTAAGAGGAGTGTTTATCTTTTAGCATCACTTCATTGACGATGGCAGCAGGACCACCTTGCTCTTGCACAGGGATGATTTTAATCTCTTCAGGGATAAATACATCCCTACTGCTTTTCTTTAAAATTTCACGACTCTCCTGCTCTTTGATCTTAAACAATCTTTCTAAAATTTCATAGGCTGTTTTATTGTCTTGATGATGTTGGAGAATATTACTGCTTAAATAGAGAGAATCCTGTAAAGCGCGTTTGTTTCTTTCGGAGATATAGACTATCTGTTCATGATTCTCTGTATGTATCTTAAGTACAGGGATAATGGCAAGAGAAATAATAATCACAGAGATAAGGATCTCAATAATGGTAAAAGCAGGGCGTAACTGTTTCAATGGAACTCTCCACTGTCAGAGACTGAAATACTGTTTCTTAGCCAGTACTCTTTTGCCTCTTCAGGGGAAGAGAATGCTTGAGGTTCACCAAAAAAAGCAGGCAGAAAATAACTCCCTTGATCATTTTTTAAAATGATCTGGGTGGAACTTCCATTGTGGTAAAAATCCATGATCAGACAGATCTTTTTATCTTGATATCTACCATATTCGATACGCTTGAGGGCATTGTATTTGTCAATAGTATAGGCTTGGATATTCTTCAGATCTATGGGGCTTGTATACTCTTGAAACTCTGAGGATACATCAGGTCTGATGTAACAAGAACGGCACTGATTGATACAGAGCAGTGTGGCTTGTCCATTAAAGAGTTCTGAGGAGAGAATATTGGATTTAAGGTTAAGGGGAGTGAGTGCTTTTGGTTTTTTCTTGCCCATCTCTACCCCCTCAAATCCAAGGAAATAGACTATAGAGACAAGAAGTATAACAATAAGGAGTTCTATGAGAGAGAACCCTTTTCTTACTTCATATCTCTTGATATAGGACATAGAGAGTTCTTATTTGCTACATTCACTAAACAGGATATCTCTATTACTCTCTTCTCCACCCTCTTTTCTGTCCGCTGCGAAAGAAATGAGTTCAAACTCTGACCCTTTGTTGATATAGATAAAAGGTGTTTTCCATGAGTCTTTAGGCAGTTTTTTAAGGTAAGGTGTTGCACGGTAATTAGGGTATTTATCTGCATCTGGATTACTTAAAAGTGCTTCAAACCCCTCTTCTGTGTCAGGGTAGTTCCCGTTGTCAAGTTTAAACATGTCAAGCCTTTTTCCTAAGTCGTTCATCTTTAAACATACTGTATCTCTTTTTGCTTCGTCTGCAGCGTCCATGAGTCCAGGAGCCACAACAGCAACAAGACCTCCGAGAATAACGATCACGATGAGTAATTCTATAAGAGAGAAACCGGCTCTAAGTGGTGTGTTTTGGTTCATGTATGTCCTTTAGTTTGCTTTGGTATAATATTTTGATCTAGTTTTACAAATTTTACTTTAATCGAGCTTTTAGATGGATAAAACCCAGAGTACCGGAAACGTTGTAAAAAACAGACAAGGTTTTGCCCTTCTGATCACTTTGTCAGTTTTGTCTGTTATTATCGCATTGACCATGGTGCTTTTGAGTTATTTTGAGGAAGTCCAGCAGGATGCCGGCGATACAAAAGCACTCATACAAGCAGATGTATACTATACAAATATAACAAATATATTTCAGGGCTTTAAAAATAAAAAAGACCTTTTTGCTGTATTATACACTACGGCACTGCCATTGCAGACAGCAGATAGTAAATTTTCACTTGTTTTACAATGTGAACCTTTGCAGAAAGGTGTGAACATTAATTGGCTGGGATTGGGGAACGATAGCAAGAAATCAGCATTGTATACCGTAGCACAAGAGCTTTTTGAAGTGCTTGCACAGGACTATAATATAGAAGATGCGGGAAGACTGCAAGAGATGCTGCTTGAAGAGATCGGAGGCACTTATAACTCTGTGCAAAAAGAGGAAAGCAGACTTCACCAAAAAAACGGTATTATATCTTATCAACAATTCGCGGAGGTCATAAGCCGTTACCAGTTTGAGATAGATGATCCTCAGATAGGGTCTGTCCCATGGAAAAAGTATTTTAGTTTTTCTCCTAAAGCAGATAAAATAGATGGAGAATATAGTTCACCCGAACTTATCTCTTATCTGTTTGGCATAGATATCTCAACAGTTGAAGAGTGGGCATCTTTTATAGACAAAGGCACACTGGAAGATTTTGTAACTCAAAATGGTGGAGATTACGCCCAAAGAAAAAATATTTTGGCGGGCGAAACATTTTTAGAAGCAACAGAGTGTTCCGTAAGGTATGCTGTGGCGGATGAGCAATATAGATTTAGCTTTGAATATATTCATGGGGAGGCAAAACATTTTGAATTTTTTGGGAAACAATAAAGAGTTACTTCTTGTATATCCTTCCATGAAGCACGTGACATTGTCGCAGAGTGTGAATGTGATGCTGCCTCCACAGTTTTATACCCTGAAAAAAGAAGTATTGCCTCTGAACTATGCCTATCAGGCTAAGAAAATTGCCCCATCCCTTTTTGATGGTTTACTTGAAGAAGGTAAACAGTATGAGTATATGGTGTGGAAAGAGGGTGAGGAGTGGGTCTTTCTCGCGTATGATCTAGAAACGATCACGGAATTTCTAGAGAGCAAAGGCTTTGCTTTGGAAAATGTTTCTAAACTCTTTTTTGCTCAACAGTCAGTGGACCTTTTTGATAAACCGCTATGGTTGGGAGACAATGATGCATTGGTCTCTTTGGACCATATGGCAGTGGTCGTTCCAAGAGGAGCCTTAACACAAGATGAAGGCTCTTCTTTGGTCTTTGACAATAGCTTTACTCCTAAAAAAGGTGTTATGCTTCAAGGTGCTTATGGTTCTGTTCTTAGTATGAAAGAGGCTTCACTGCTTGCAGCTATTTTCACGCTTTTTGCTCTGATGTTTTTTGTTGAGGGGTGGCGCTATAGTGATAATGCTAAAGCAGGAGAAGCCCAGATGCAAGAACTGCTTGAAGCGTACCCCTCTTTACAGAGTAAATATACGAGAGACAGTATCGTTGCAAAATATAAAACGATCGATACAGTAGAACGAAAAAAGCGGGACATTATCAAAACGGTATCAGGATTGATCTTTAAAGGAGTTACACTGACTTCATTAGAGATAAATGATAAGAAGTATCAAGTACAATTTACCTGTAAAGATGCCCAAGTGGCAAAGCGCGTTCAGGCATTAGCGAAAAAGAACAAACTCAATACTTCAATGATTGCAGGAAGCAATGATTTAAAGATGGAAGGCACATTATGATCTGGAAAAGATATCAAAATGAGCTCATTGCGCTTGTTGCTTTTGTGTTGCTGCTAGGTGCATATGGCTACAAAATGGCACAGGTTTCTTCACAGTCCGATACTATGGCTGGAGCAAAGCAATCCGTGGGAGAGATTAAAGAAGTGATTGCCCTTAAAAAGATATGGTCTGATAAAAAGACCAGTCAAAAGGTAGACAAACTTCAGATGCTTGTCCCTGCTTCAAAGGTAAAATGGAGCAATAAAAGTAAAAAGGTAACGGCAAGCTATAAAAGTTTAACTGCAACAGAGTTAAATACCTTAGTCACAAAAATTTTAAATTTACCCGTAGAGATACAAAAGCTTAAGATTCAAAAAATAGCTTCATCTTATGATGTGGAGTTCAAATGCAAATGGTAAAAAAGAGTTTCATCGCATTCATGGTTGCCTGGTTTGCCATACTTGTGCTCATGCCCAAGCAAGAATTTTACTATAAGCTTGAAGAAGAGCTTGCCAAACATGAGATAAAACTCAATGAAGGAAAGATGAAAGAAGAATTCTTCTCTTTGAACTTGGAACAAGTCACAGTCTATTTTAAAGGTATACCTGTAGCCACGATAGAAGAAGTGAATCTTTGTACTTTGCTTTTTTATAGCAGTGTAGAATTACAGGCACTTCATATAGATGACTCCTTAAAAACGATGGTACCGCAAGAAACACAAAAAGCTGTCATCACGCACTCGATTCTTTCACCTTTAGAGCTCTCTGTGGATGCAAGCGGTTCTTTTGGCGGGATGACAGGAACGATAGACTTAAGTGAACGCACAGTACGTTTAGATTTTAATGAGAGTAAAAACATAGAGATGTTAAAACCTCAGTTGAAAAAAGACGAAAAAGGATGGAACTATGAAACATCTTTTTAAACCTGAAATCGTGAAAGGGCTTTGGTCACTGTTGATTTTACTGCTTGTCGTTAAAATGGTTTGGTTTTTCGTTGAGGTATTATGGTTGCCGACTATGGGCGTAGAACATAGCGAAGACAAAGGGGGTAAAGCCCTTTACTATAGAGTAAAACTGAGCCCAAATGGAGCACCTGCACCTACTACAACGAAAAGACCGGTACAAACCGCAGGTGGTATTAGAGATATCAAGCTTTTGGCTATTTATAATGCTTCAGATGCCACAGTAGTGACAGTGGAGCATAAGCGAAAAACAACAGTACTTGCCAAAGGCGAAGCCATTAATGGATTTGTCCTTGAGGGAGCAGGATCTAACTATGCTACCTTTAGCAAAGATTCAAAAACATATAAGATCAATTTGATTATCAGCACAAAAGGTGATACATCCGTTCAAAGCGCCAAGCCTTCTCCTGTACCTGTGTCCTCGGCAAGTGAGGTTGAAGGTGATGTTGTGGATGCAGGTGATCATAAAATTATTGACAAATCATTGATAGACCATTATGCTACAAATATGGATGATATTTATAAAAATATCGGTATCAAAGAGATAAAGAAAGGTGAGAAGCTAGAAGGTTTCAGTATCTCCTTTGTGCGCAAAGGTTCACCTTTTGCGAAGCTTGGAGTCAAAAGAGGTGATGTCATCAAATCTATTAACGGAGAAAAGATAGATAGCTACAATGCTGCTTTTGGTGTATATAAAAATATTTCAAATATTGATAACCTGACACTGGTTATCCAAAGAGGTAAAGAAGAAATGGAGTTAGAATATGAAGTTAACTAAAATTGTATTGAGTATATTGATAGTATTGTCTGCAGGGTTACATGCGGAAGAGGAATATGTAGATGTAAACTTTCGTAACCTTGCGGTGAAAGACTTCATCGAGATGGTCTCCAAGATCACACAGAAAAATATTCTGATAGAAGCTGAGCCTAAAGGCAAAATTAACTTTGTATCTACAAAGCCTATTAAAAAGAGTGCTCTCTTCTCTTTAGCAAACTCTATTTTGGGTGGCAAAGGTATGACGATCATTGACCAGGGTGAGTACTACAAGGTTGTCAAATCCAATGATGCCGCAGGAGAAGGACTTGATGTAAGCAGCAGTATCAAGGGTGAAACGATGAAAACAGTGATGTTCCCTTTAAAGAATTCAAATGCTGCAGTACTCCGTGCAAAGATCAAACCACTGCTTCATAAGAGTGCAAAAGTGATTTCATTTAAGGAGAACAATGTCTTGGCAGTGACTGCAGATCCGAGAACTTTGGAGGCTATCTCAAAAGTCATCAAGGCAGTTGAATCACAAGGTGAAAAAAAATCGGTTGTGATCAAACTGAAAAACTCCATGGTTAAAGATGTCTATGCAAATGCCCAAAATATGGCAAAGAAGATCTTCCCTCAGACCATTGAAAGTGAAAAAGTTGATATCTTCAAAGATGAAGCAACAAACTCCATTATTCTTGTTGGTCAAAAGGATAATAACAACCGCATGATCAAGTATATCAAACAACTGGATATTAAAGGCGAGAGTACGACACAGCAAATGTATGTTATAAGGCTCAAAAACTCCAATGTCGAAGAGATGGAAAAGATCATGAGTAAACTGATCTCCCAGATGAATAATGTAGCCGTGAAAGCACCTGTAAAAGGTGGAAAGCCACCAAGTAAAGCCATGGTAGTATCTGACATTGAAAGAAATGCATTGATCCTGCTTGCCACAGCAGAGCAAATGAAGAACATCAGAGCAACCGTAAAAAAGATCGATATTCCTAAAGTACAAGTATACGTAAAAGCGAAGATCGTTGAAATTGACAGTAATATGGCCGCAAAGATCGGATTGAAGTATGGTATAAATGGTGGAGCAATTGGTTCCACGGGTCTTTTCACTCTCGCAGGAAATATGGGTGCTTCAGCACTGCAAATGTCTCCAGCACTTTTGGGGTTCTTGAATCTAAATACAGAGACATATGAAGGTCTTGATGCCAATGGTAATCCTATTTACTCTTCTAATCCTGCTTTCAAATTTGATTCCACAGATAAGGTCTTTGCCTTGGGTGCGACCCTTGACCTCTTAGAACAAAACGGTGCAGCACGTCTCATGAGTGAACCTTCTGTCTTGTGTACCAACAACAAAGAAGCAGAGATATATGTAGGGCAGACGATGTCTATTTTGACTGAAGCACAACAGTCTACATCAGGTGTTTCAACCGTTCTCAATAATTATTCGAGAGAAGACATTGGGCTTACCTTAAAAGTGAAGCCAAGACTCTCAAGCAACAATAAAGTCACATTAGAAGTAGAAACAGTGCTTGAAGATGTTGATCCTTCTACAGAGCAAATAGCAGATAGACCAACGACCACAAAAAGAACAGTGAAGACCAATGCCATTGTCAACAATGGAGAGATGATCATCTTGGGCGGGTTGATCAAAAGAGTTGGGGGTAAAGGGCAGTCTAAAGTACCATTGTTAGGAGATATCCCGATAATTGGGGAATATCTGTTTACACATACTTCAGATGTAGAACGTGAACAGAATGTAGTGATCTATCTCACTCCTTATATTGTGAGAAAAAGTGATGACCTGCAAAAGTTAAAAAGTATGCTGGCTGAACTTGAAGAGGTACAGGGAAGATACAACGATTTCTTCAAAAAGGCATTGGAAGAAAAAACAGGGGTCTCTGTTGAAGAAGCCAGCGTTCCCGCAAGTAACAGAATTAAGAGAAAATCTGCGAGCAACTTAAGTATTTTAGAAGATGAGGAAGCGTAATGCATTTCCCTCGTCTCCAAGATGTAAACCTTGACCCTCTTTGGGAAGAGGAGATAAATCACAAGCTGGCACTCAAACACTCTTTACTCTTTGCTATGGTTGAAGATGTAAAAACATGTATTGTTGAAAAAGAGACACTGGGAGATGCACTGAACTATTTATCAAAACTCACGTTGGATTATCCTGTGACCATGGTAGATGCTGAGAGTTTTGAGAGATTAAAAAATAAGTTTTTGGAGATCCAGACAGGATCTGATTTTGATGATATGGCAACGACCTCAGAGGAACTTATAGAAGTAGAATCTGACCTGTTGGAATTTATCCGTAATTCTCAGGACCTACTTTCAAGCGAAGAGTCTGCACCCATCATTAAATTGGTGAATTCACTCTTTTTTCAAGCACTCCAAAAAGGTGCAAGTGATATTCACATTGAGAGTGGAGAGAAAAAGGGTGAGGTACGCTTACGTATAGATGGTGCGCTCAAAAAGCATCTTGATCTTGATAAAAGTATTGTAACTTTGGTGATTAACCGGATTAAGGTCATCTCAAATCTTGATATCTCAGAGAAAAGGGTCCCTCAGGATGGACGTACACAGTTAGCAATTTCTGGGAAAACCATTGATGTAAGGGTGTCAGTCCTGCCTACCTATCATGGTGAGAGAATCGTGATGAGGATCCTTTCTCAAACAGAACATATCCCGACACTTGAATCTTTAGGTTTTGTAGAAGAGATTACGAAAGACCTCTATAGACTGCTCAATCACGCACATGGCATGATACTGGTCACAGGACCCACAGGTTCAGGTAAATCAACCACACTTCATGCCTGTTTACAGCATATCTCCACCCCGGATAAGAATATTATTACCGTAGAGGATCCAGTGGAGTACAATGCAGACAATATTTCTCAAATACAGGTAAATCCTAAAGTAGGTCTTACTTTCGCAGCAGGGTTACGTTCTATCTTGAGACAAGATCCAGACATTATCATGGTAGGAGAAATTCGTGACAGCGAAACCGCAGAAATTGCTCTGCGTTCAGCATTGACTGGACACTTGCTTCTCTCTACATTACATACCAATGATGCCACTTCTGCTTTAAGTCGTCTAATGGATATGGGCATAGAAAACTTCCTTGTTTCTTCTACGCTTTTGGGTGTATTGGCCCAAAGACTTACCCGTAAACTTTGTCTCCACTGTAAGGAAGAGACAAAGCTTGACCCTGCAACAGCACAAGAGATAAATGTCCCTGAAGATAAATTGTATTTTAAAGCGGTGGGATGTAAAGAGTGTGATTTTACAGGTTACAGAGGAAGACAAGCCATAGGTGAACTTTTTATTATTGATGACAAAGCCAAAGAGATGATGAAAGATGGTCTTAATGACCATCAAATAAGAGAGGCCATGAAGAAAGATGGCATGAAAACCATTGCAGATAAACTTAAAGCAATGCTTTTGGCAGGAGAGACGAGTTATGAAGAAGCCATCCGTGTCGGACTGATGGACGGCTAAGGTCAATGTCTAACCGTAAAGCATTCACCCTTTTAGAAGTTCTTATCTCCATTGCCCTTTTGGGTATCGTCATAGTGGCACTCTTCTCTTCTGTAGATATGATGCAAAACTCCAATCAACAGCTTGCCCAATATTTGGAAAAATCTAAAAGAATCACGAATGCCACCAAAGTATTGTACATGGATATGATGGGCTCTGATGGAAATGTCACGATTAAAAAAGATGAATTCAGCAGAGTATGCATGGAAGAGACACGAAATTCGCTGTATGCTTTGCCTACTGCAAAGGTATGTTGGGTCGTCCTTAAGAAAGACAAAACACTTACACGAATAGAAGGAAATGGATACCATTTGCCTTTAAGGCTAGAGGAAAGAGTTGAAATTGACCCTATTATGACGGATATAGAGGTCTTTGATGTCTACCATGAAAAAGACAAGATCTTAGTCCTTATCCAACAAAAAGGACAAGAACCAATCAGTTTTATGGTACAGGGGATTACCAAAGCAGTGAAAAAGAAAAAACCTACAACAAAAACAGATACAAATACAACTACCGCTCCTACAAAATAGTAAAACGAACTAAACAAACTTTCGCTAAAATAGATAGTATGTATTTTTATCATGAAGGATTAGGGGATGCAAGAGATGTATGAAAAGTTAGGACTCTTTTATCTGGGGAAAGATATAGATAAGCAAAGTATGGAAGCCACAGAGGCACTCACCCTGCTTAAAAACAAAAATTTCACTACACATGCAGCGATCATAGGGATGACAGGTTCTGGGAAAACAGGACTTGGTGTAGGCATCATAGAAGAAGCTGTCATAGACAATATTCCCTCCATCATCATAGATCCAAAAGGAGATATGGGTGACTTATGTCTTACCGATCCAGGTTTCTCTCATGCCTCTTTTGAACCATGGGTCGCAGATGAAGCAAAATCCAAAGATGCCAATGTCAATGAATATGCTAAGAAAATATCTACCGTCTGGAAAGAGGGGATAGAGAGTTGGGGGCAAAATGCAGAACGGGTACAGAAATTTCATGATGTGAAAAAAACCATCTATACACCGGGAAGTTCAGCCGGCGTCTCCATTAACGTCATGAGTTCCCTGGAGGTACCTCCTGCCCAGATACTCGAAGACAGTGATACTTTTGCATCATATTTAAAAAGCACAACAACCTCTTTACTCTCTTTAGTAGGAATCAATGCTGATCCTTTAGAGTCTAAGGAGTACATCCTTCTCGCGCAGATCATCACCAAATCATGGTTAGCAGATGAAGATCTAAGTATAGAAGGCATCATAGGAAAGATACTCACACCTTCATTTAAAAAGATAGGGGTATTGCCTCTGGATGATTTTTATCCGCAAAATGATCGTTTTAAATTGGCTACCAAATTTAACGCGCTTCTTGCAAGCCCCAGTTTTTCACTTTGGCTGCAAGGAGAGAGTTTAGACATCCAAAAACTCTTGTATGATGAAAACGGTAAAGCAAAAGTAGCTATTTTCTCTATCTCACATCTAAATGATGATGAGCGTATGTTCTTTGTCACCTTGCTTCTCAATAAATACATTGCATGGATGCGTCGCCAAAGTGGTACCTCTGCACTCAAAACACTACTCTATATGGATGAGATCTTTGGATTCTTCCCTCCTACGAAGAATCCGCCAAGTAAAGAGCCTATGTTGCTTCTTCTCAAACAGGCAAGGGCTTTTGGTGTGGGTGTGGTCCTAAGTACTCAAAACCCTGTAGATCTAGACTATAAGGGACTTTCCAACATAGGCACATGGTTCATCGGAAGATTACAGACAACACAAGATATTGAGAGGGTTATCGATGGATTAGAAGGTAAAGTAGGCTCCAATTTTGATAAAAAAGAAATTATGAACCTCTTGTCAAATATGAAAAAGAGAACCTTTTTCCTCAAAAGTGCACATCTGGATGACATTAGACTCTTTAGTACCCGATGGGTAATGAGTTACCTGAAAGGACCACTCAAAAGAGATGAGATCTCTTTGCTTATGCATGAGCAAAAAGCAGCACAGAAGAGTGAAGTGCAGAGTGTAGAGAGCATGGTTAAAAATACCTCTGCATTAGAAAGTTATCAAACTATAGATACCTCGATCCCTCAATACTACGAGCCAGATACATCAGAGCAAAATATATATTATCCAAC
>CALDBH010000055.1 GCA_937938065.1 uncultured Sulfurovum sp.
ATACCTCCTGAGACGTTTATAAATACATCATAGGTGCCAAGAGGCAGATCAAGTTTCTTTTCCAGCAGTGCCAAGAGCATACCTAGACGGTTGTTGTCAAAACCGGTAGAACTTCTTTTTGCGTGTCCGTAAGATTCTGAAACCAAGGCTTGTACTTCTACGATGATAGGTCGGCTTCCCTCCATAATAACAGTAAGTGCGGATCCTGACTGAAGTTTATCTTTGTTGAAAAATTTTCCTGCCATGCTTTTTGCATCATTCAGACCTTCTTTATTCATTTCAAATATACCCACTTCATTGGTCGCGCCAAAACGGTTTTTAAAACCTCGTAAGAGGCGTAGATCAGAGTTTGTATCACCTTCAAAGTATAAAACAGTATCTACCATATGTTCAAGTACTCTAGGACCGGCGATGGATCCGTCTTTTGTGATATGACCGATGATAAAGATGGGTATATGTAAAGATTTTGCGATACGCATAAGCTCAAAAGTGATCGTGCGTACCTGAGTGACTGAACCAGGTGCAGAGGGCGTTTCATCAGAGTAGAGTGTTTGTATGGAGTCTATGACGATAAGTTCATAGTTTTGATTGTTTATTTCTGAAAGGACAGAGCTAAGGTTTATCTCGGGGAGTAGATAAAGATTGTCATGATTTGCTTCGAGTCTGTTCGCCCGTAGTTTTATCTGTCCGGCAGACTCTTCTCCTGAGACGTAAAGGACTTTTTTTGCAGCTCTGGCAAGATTCCCTGCTATCTTGAGCAAAAGGGTGGATTTTCCCACACCTGGACTACCACCTATTAAGGTAAGCGAACCTGGAACTATACCTCCACCCAGTACCAGGTCAAGTTCTCCACTTCCGGAAGTAAAACGGACAATATTGTCTTCTTCTATTTGTGTAATAGGTTTTGCTTTGGGCAAGGATGAACCTGAAGCACTAGAGCTTGAGGTTTCTTTTAAAAATTTAATTTGATCAGAACTCAGTTCTATCATTGTTTCCCATTGATCACATGAAGTACATTTCCCCATCCATCTTGGAGATTGAAATCCGCATGCCTGACACTCAAATAATGTTTTTTTCTTTGCCATGATTAACCTTCTGTTCTATTATGATGGGTATTATATGTCTAAATGGTGAGAAAAGTAGAAAATATGTCATATTGTCATGTTTTTACTTTTTAATTCTTTTGGTTATAATTTCGGCATATACGAAGGAATCCTAGTGACATTTAATACAATTAAACAGCTTTTTTATGGTCTTTATCTGACAAACAGTTTTGGTTATAGGCTAAAAAAAATCAAGGATCCTATGGAAATAAAAAGATTAAGACATGCCTATTCAGCGGCACAACTTAATGCTTTACATGTTTCAGTAAAGATAGAAAATCCGGAAAAACTACCTCAAGAGGGTCAATATCTTATAGTTATTAACCATAAAAGCATTATCGATCCACCTATTGTAGAAGTGGCACTTGAAGAGACAGAAATATTTGGTCCATGGATTTCAAAAAAAGAACTTTATAACTCTTTTTTCTTTGGACTGTTTGTACGTAATGCCGGATCAATACTTCTTGACAGAGAAAAAAGCCAAATGAGTGGTTTTTTTGCTGACACAAAAGAGGCTGTAAAAA
The DNA here is from genome assembly GCA_937938065.1 of uncultured Sulfurovum sp. The sequence continues at coordinate 1,628 of CALDBH010000055.1, forward strand.
GAGGTGAATCTATCTTCATTTTTCCTGAAGGTACACGAAATAAAACAGATAAACCTTTGACAACATTTAAAGAGGGCTCTCGTCTTATTGCTTTAAAAAATCGTTTGCCTATATTGCCTCTGTATATTAAAACAGATGCAGATAAAGTATTGAAAAATGCATTAAATGACAGTAAACTGGAACAGGAAGTAACGATAGTGGTTGGGGATATTATAGATTACAAAGAGAAAACCAGTCTTGAAATATTGTATCGTAAAATGTTTTCTCTTGAAGAAGAGGGTGATCCTTCCTAAATAAAGATTTCGTCTAGGATCGTATTGATATATTCATTTGCTTTGAATCGGATAAGATCTTTAGGCTGCTCGCCTGTCCCTATGTAAAAAATAGGCATTTTCAGTTCATCCGCAATACTTAGAACAGAACCACCTTTAGCCGTACCATCAAGCTTTGTAATGATGATACCATCAATCCCGATCATTTCATTAAATGCTTTTGCCTGATTGATTGATGAACTACCCTGTGTACCATCAAGAACAAGCATTTTACGGTGTGGTGCACCGTCAAGTGCCTTTCCCGCAGTACGGATCATCTTTTTTAACTCTTCACTCAGGTTTGTCTGCGTATGGAGTCTACCTGCCGTGTCGATGATGATGTTGTCAAATCCCTTGGCTTTTGCAGATTCAATGGTATCATAGACTACAGCAGATGGATCATGTCCTTGTTGTGTCGCGATGATTGGAACCTCTAATTTGTCTGCCCATCTTGTAAGTTGTTCTATCGCAGCAGCACGAAATGTATCTCCCGCACCCAGAATTACTTTTTTACCTTCTTGTTTATAGCGATACGCCAGTTTGGAGATCGTAGTGGTTTTACCTGCACCATTGACACCGATGATCATTTCCACAAAAGGCTTTGCATCACTCTCTTTGAAGTCCGCTTTATATTGAAAAACAGAAATAAGTGAGTTGAATGCCTGGATCTTATTGATCTTGTCTGGCAATCCATTTAAAAGTTTTTCTACAAGTTCATAATGTACATCTGCTTCAAGCAAGATGTCTTCAAATTCATCTTTGGGAATACTTTTTCGTTTTGTTGGTGCAACCTCTTTGATCGCATCACTGGTTTTACCCAATACTTTTTTTAATAAATTGAACATAATCTATTACCTTGCTTTTAATTGTTTTTTTGCTTGTTGTATATCGTATTCTATCATTTCTACGGGCACGCTACCTTCATAATGGGTAAAATACTCACCCTCAACATACATCACTGTGAGTGGAATGGAAAAATTCTTAGGTAAGTGGAGTATCGTTGCCAGCAGATTTGCAAAGGCATCGTTGTATGTACCGTTAGAGATAAAATAGTTGACTTGATTTTTTGCTATAAACGTCTCCAGGTCAGCTTGCACAATACTATCATGGGTAAGTATACCTACGACAAAAAGCTCTTTTTGGTATTTTTTCTGAAGATCATTCAGATAGGGCATCTCTCCAATACAAGGTGGGCACCATGTAGCAAAGAGGTTTACAATAACAATAGGCTGTGACGCGTTCTGGAAAATGACTTTGCTATCGTTAACGGTGACTTTATGACTTTCCGCTTTTGTGTTAATGAGTGTAAATACCTCTGGCTTTTTCTCCGGTACAGAGATATTTATTTCGGGTGTAGAGAGCTCTGTTGTTGGAAGCGTATCAAGTAGCTCATCTTGTTTCTTCCCTATTTTAAATCTTTTGTCTTCTTGTTCAACGCTATCTTTTTCCGAAAAAACTTCAGTAGTGTTTTCTGTGGGGATAGAAGAAACTTCGGGTTTTTCATCTTCCCACCCTATAAAGATGAACAAGATAATGAGTAAAATGAGTAAAACAACAGCACCTATTTTATGCACACAGACCCTTTTGGTATAATTAGTACGGCGATTATAGCCAAAGAGCAATAAATAATAAGATGAATAGACGGATTGGTATGACAAAAGAAGGTAAAAAAAAGCAATTTAGATGTGAAAGCCTGAAACGATTAAAACAAGCTTCTGGATATGGCAGTTATCAAAAAGACAAGAAGATATTAGAAGTTTTGTACAAATATATCGTCCAAAGCAATGTGAAAAGTATTATGCTTTATATACCTTTGAAAACTGAAGTGAACTTATATCCACTGATAAAACGTTTGCGCCAGGAAAAGAAACTGCTCTATGTGCCGTTTATGGAAGGTACAAGTTTTAGGTTGGTAAAATATAGACTCCCACTAAAGAAAAAGAAGTTCGGGATAAATGAACCCAATGATTCAAAACAATACAGAATAAAAAATATAGATATAGCTATTGTACCTATTGTGGGAGTAGATGTAACACGCAGACGTGTTGGATTTGGTAAAGGTATGTATGATAGATTTTATGAAAAACAGAATAAAAATATAAAAAAAACAGTTTTTGTAGCGCGTGAATTGTGTTACAGCAAAGAGATCATAACAGACGAATATGATGTAAAAGCAGACATGATTATAACCGCTTAATAGGTTTTGTCAAAAGCAAAGCTTGAATGTTCGAATAACATAGGAACTTGGTTTGTATGTTATGAGACATGTAATGACCGAAGGATAAGCAATGTTAGGGATAAGAGGAATTTCCAGTGTAACTGTGGTAGCTATTGGGACAGCTGTGTGTTACCTGTGGCTAAAAAATAGTACCAAAAACAGATTTTCATACATACAGCTAGAAGCAAAAGCCAAGGCTAACGCCATAGAAAAAGAGACGGAACTTTTACTGAAGTCTGCGCATGTGAAGATCAAAGAAAAAGAGTTAGAACAAGAGCGTGAATTTCAAAAACGTGTGGCAAAGGTCGATGAACGTAATCGTGCATTGATATTGCAAACGAAAGAATTGACTTCAACAGAAGAGCGTTTAAATCTTTTGGAACAGAGAGTTTTGGATAAAGAAACACATTTGGAAAAACTTGAAAGAAAAAAGCAAGATGAGATCGCCAATGCAGTAGATAAAATGCAAAATATAGCTTCTTTGACAAAAGAGGAAGCAAAGGCATACATTTTAGAAAAAGTAGAAGAGCAGAGTCGTGCAGATGTTGCAGGTATCGTACGTAAGTATGAGCAGATGGCAAAAGATGAAGGGGAAAGAAAAGCCAATTATATTTTAGCTCAGGCAACTACACGTTATGCCGGTGATTTTGCAGGTGAACGTCTCATTAATCTTGTGAACTTACCAAGTGATGAGCATAAAGGGCGTATCATCGGTAAGGAAGGTAGAAATATTAAAACACTGGAGATGCTCTTGGGTGTGGACATTGTGATAGATGAAACACCAGGCGTGATCCTTGTAAGCAGTTTTAATTTGTATCGAAGGGCTATTGCAACCAGGGTCATAGAGATACTAGTAGAAGATGGACGGATACACCCAGGTCGCATAGAGGAAGTACATACCAAAGTACAAGAGGAGTTTGAGCAAAAAACCTTTGAAGAGGGCGAAAACATACTGATAGAATTAGGCCTTTTCCCTATGCATGAAGAGCTTGTGAGGCTTTTAGGCCGTATGAAATACAGAGCCAGTTATGGACAAAATGCACTGGCACATACCTTGGAAGTGGCTAAACTTGCACGTGTGATGGCAGCGGAAATGGGTGGAGATGAAAAACTTGCGCTTCGTGCAGGACTCTTACATGATATTGGTAAGGCACTGACACAAGATTTGGGCGGCTCACATGTAGACATAGGTGTAGATCTTTGTCGTAGGCATGGAGAACACCCTTCAGTCATCAATGCGATCTATGCCCATCATGGACATGAAGAACCAGACTCTGTAGAGAGTGCTGCCGTGTGTGCTGCAGATAAACTCTCTGCAGCAAGACCCGGAGCAAGAAGAGAAGTACTTGAAAGCTTTACGAAACGTGTGAAAGAAGTAGAAGACATTGCACTAAGTAGAGAATATGTCAATCAAGCGTATGCTATTAATGCAGGTAGAGAGATACGTGTTTTTGTGAATGCGCAAAAGATGAGTGACAACGAAACCGTACTTTTAAGTAAAGAGATAGCCAAAGAGATACAAAAAAAAGTGCAGTACCCCGGTGAGATAAAAGTGAATGTGATCAGAGAAACACGTGCGACAAGTTACGCTAAATAAACATACTGGATTATGCAAAGTAAATTTTAAAATTGTTATAATATAAGTTAAACATAAATAAATATGAGAAGGACATATAAATGAAGAAACTATTAGTAGCTTTACTGTTTTTAGGATTGGGTTTTCAAGCATATGCAAAAGATACGATTGTTGTACTTGAAACAAATGTAGGGAAAATAGAATTAAAGATGTATCCGGAAGTGGCACCGCTTGCTGTGGAAAACTTTACGACACATGTTAAAAATGGGTATTACAATGGACTTATTTTTCATAGGGTTATTAAAGGATTTATGATCCAGGGCGGAGATCCTACCGGTACTGGTATGGGAGGTGAGTCTATCTGGAAAAAAGATTTTAAAGATGAATTTGCACCAAATGTTGTTTTTGACAAGCCTTTTTTACTTGCAATGGCAAATAGAGGTCCTAAAACAAACGGGAGTCAGTTTTTCATCACACTTGCACCAACGGGTTGGCTAAATGGCAAACATACGATCTTTGGAGAAGTGGTTAAGGGACAAGAAGTAGCACGTAAGATAGAGAATGTATCGGTTTCCAGAGGCTCTAACAGACCATTATTTGAGCAAGTCATCAAGAAAGCGTACATTAAAAAATAGATGGATTTAAATACATTACGAGATGAGCGTAAGAAATGGCTTACGTGGAAAAACATAATTCCTTACCAGGAAGCCATTAAAGTGCTTAGAACGTATGAAGATGTTGAAGTGAAGCTTGGGGATAGGGTTGAAGTTCAAATTCCAAATCTCAGTAGAGAAGATGCTCAGCAGATAAAAGAGACGGCACTTCTGATGAAGCCTTGGCGAAAAGGGCCGTTTCAGATCAATGACCTTTTTATAGACTCTGAATGGCAAAGCCAGATCAAATACAAACTGCTTGAACCACACTTCGATCTTAAAGACAAGATCGTTGGTGACATAGGGTGCAATAATGGGTATTATCTGTTTCGTATGTTATCGCAAGCACCTAAAAAACTTATAGGATTTGACCCTTCTGCTATCTATTACTCTCAATTTCAGTTTATCAATCATTTTATAAAGTCTGAGATCGTCTATGAACTTTTGGGTGTAGAACATGTAGAGTTCTATGAACATAAATTTGATACACTTTTTTGTTTAGGTGTACTTTATCACAGGTCTGATCCGGTGGCGATGCTTAAATCACTGTTTAAAGGGCTTAACAAAGGCGGTGAACTCATTTTAGATACCTTTATGATAGATGGTGAAGGTGAGATGTGTTTGACTCCTCGAGACCGTTATTCAAAGATACCAAATATCTACTTCGTGCCTACAGTCAGCGCTTTAAAGAACTGGTGCTTTAGGGCAGGGTTTGAAACAGTTGAAGTATTGGAAACCATGAAAACCAAATCTAATGAACAAAGAAAAACAGAGTGGATAGACACACAAAGTCTTGAAGATTTCCTTGACCCTGATGATGATACAAAGACCGTCGAGGGGTATCCTGCACCTAAAAGAGTCTACATAAAAGCAATTAAATCATTATAATTTACTATAAATAGCCGATTAGTTCAATTTACTTTTATTTTTAAATAAGGTTGATTTAGCTATAAATACGCTAATAAAAGAGAAAAGTGGACAAAGTTTAAGTTTTGTCCACTCTCTTATTGATTGGAAAAGAATGAGAATATTAACGGTAGGTTTCAACGACGAATACGTTAAGGAACTTGAAAAAGAATTAGATAAATACTTTATTTGTATTGTAGACAATGCAAAAGATATGTATGATGCAACCAATTTTACAGACTTTAGACACTATGAACTGGTTGTGATCGTGGACGAAGGTGTAAAGTTTTCACTTGAGCGTTACGTGAATGAAGTAAAAAAGAAAAAGAGTGAAACGAAGATTATGATACTGACAAATAATGTCAAGGCACAATCTGGTTTCTTCTCTTTGGGTGTAGATGATGTGATCTATCAGCATTGCGAATACCCTGATCTTATCGCTGCTAGAGTTCTGGCAAATATGAGACACCTTTTTGGTACACAGGTAAACATTGATAAGCTTGTGATTGATATCGCAAATAAAAAGATAGAATATGATGAGAAAATCGTTTCTCTCAATGGTAAGACATTTGATATCTTGGCATACCTTGCACTTCGTAAGCAACGTGTTTTCTCTAAAGATGAAATCATTAATGCACTTTGGGAAGAACCTGAGTATGTCAGTGATAACACTGTTGAAGTAGCGATCAATCAGATCAGAAAAAGATTGAAGAGCATCCTCGGATTCCAAGTGATCCATACAGTACGTCGTAGAGGCTATAAATTTTCTTATTAAGTGTTTCCTTTCGTCATCCTCGTGCTTGACACGGGGATCCATAACCGTATCTACAAAATAATTCAATAACTTCCTTTAAAACATTGCTATAATTTTAAAAATTATCTAGGATTATTTATGCAACTCAACACCCATTTAAATATCAATACTTCTCTCTGTGGTAAAGTGACAAAGCTTCAAGAAAATTATGCAGAAGTTCTGCTTCATACTACACAACAAATGGCGGCTGATATACAGGGTTTGGTACACGGTGGTTTCATCTTTGGTGCGGCTGACTATGCAGCCATGAGTGCAGTGAATGACCCTTATGTGGTACTCGGTGCATCAAGCTCTAAATTTATAGCCCCTGTGAAGGTGGGTGATACAGTCATGTGTAAAGCTACGGTTGTGAGTATAAAAGGTAAGAAAGCTGAGGTAGACGTAGAAGCTTTTGTCAATGAAAAGTTAGTGTTTGAAGGCAATTTTACGACGTTTGTATTACCTGCACATGTCTTAGGCTAATAGAAGCTTATGTTATACTTCATTTTTTAAATACGACTCAAGGTAAACTACAATGAAAAAATTTCTACTCTATGTTTTTTTAGCTCTGGCAATATTTGCTGCCATTTTGACTTACATTCTCTATAGTGAAGGGGCATTTGACAAACAAGAGCCTACAAAACAAAGTGATTTAGAACCTTTTATGAAGTGTGAAGCAGGAAAATGTGCTGCAGGAAAATGTGCTGCAAATTAATAGTGCAGAGGAATACTATTAAATAGTACTCTTCACCTGATCTATCCAAAAAGGTATGACTCTTTGTTCTGCTTTAAGCGTAGTGCTCATCCCATGACCTGGATAGATCGTGTAGTCACCTTCTATGGTAAGCGCTTTTTCCAAACTCTTTACCATCTCTTCACCACTTGATGAAGGGAAATCCCACCTCCCTATACTTTGTTCAAAAAGAAAGTCTCCACTGAACCATACATCTTGGATCTCTATAATACTGCATCCAGGAGTATGTCCCGGGAAGTGACGGAATTTTATCTTCACACCTTCAATGTTGAGCTCTTCATCACCTTCGATGATATAGTCAGGTTGACTTGGTGGAGTACCTTGTCTAAGAGGATCATCTGTAAGCATAAAAACATCACCTTTAGGACAATAGATAGGAAGCTTTAGTTTCTCTTGGACTTCAGCATTCGACCATACATGGTCAAAGTGGCCATGTGTGTTGAGTATGGCTACAGGATTCGTAACATTGTCAAGTACCCATTTGGTAGCACCCATACCAGGGTCTATGATGAAGTCTTTCCCGTCAACTGTAGCAATATAACAGTTGGTTTGGTAAGTTCCCATTGGTTGTATTTTGATTTGCATGATATAATTCTCCTATGAATATATTTAGTCTTTTAGAACGTGCCATTATCAGTGATGATATTCTTATGAAAGAGGAGTTGACCACTCAGTGTTTGGAGTATTGTATCCAAAATGAAATAAGGTGTGATGATGATTTTACACCTCTGTTATTTTCACAACCGTCATATGCTTCCAAATGTCACATTGTAGATCCCCGAGAGTTACCTGCTAGAAAAGACTTTGAGAGTAAAGAAGGATTGGCTACATTGGTACATGCCATTGCACACATAGAGTATTCTGCTATCGATCTGGCACTTGATGCAGTGTATCGTTACCCACAGATGTCTAGTGCATATAAAGTAGACTGGCTTGAAGTAGCCAGTGACGAGATACGTCACTTTAAAATGCTGCAGAGCATATTGACAGAACTTGGATATGTGTATGGAGATTTTCCTGTACATTGTGGACTTTTTGACGCGGCAGAACATACGGCAGAGAATATTTTGGACCGTATGGCGATCATCCCGCGTTATTATGAAGCGTCAGGTCTTGATGTCAGCCCTCAGATCATTAAAAAATTGGACAACAAACGTAAAAATCCTCAGGTGAAAAAACTAATAGATGCACTACATATCATTTATGATGAAGAGATAGATCATGTGCACAAGGGTGATAAATGGTTTAAGTACCTTTGTAAAGAAGAAGGAAATAAAGAGGGTACAGAAGAACAGGTGTATTTTGAAATACTGGAACGTTATCATTTACTCAGTAAACATCGTCCGCATGTAAATGTGGAAGCGAGAAAAGAAGCAGGTTTTTCCTGCTCTGAGATAAAAAAACTGGGTGCAAAGGAGTGTTCATGAGAGCCTTCTTTGAAGAGATGTTCTTTACGCCAAAGTGGTACCATTATCCTCTGATATTACTTCTCTTTCCTCTTTCTGTTCTTTACGGAATCATGATGTCTGTACGCAGGATGGTCACTTCCCAAAAAAACTTTGGAATTCCTATCATTTCTGTGGGAAATCTTATCGTTGGGGGGAGCGGTAAAACTCCTTTTGTCATAGCACTTGCTTCACGACTAGAAAGTGTAGTCATTATTTCTCGCGGATATGGTCGTAAAAGTAAAGGAATGGTTGAGGTCAGTTCTGAGGGAAAGATACTTGTCGATGTAACAGAGAGTGGAGATGAACCTATGCTTATGGCACAGTCGCTACCTCATGCTAGTGTTATTGTCAGTGAAGATAGAGAACTTGCTATAGCGTTAGCCAAAGAAAAAGGTGCAAAGTGTATCATCCTGGATGATGGATTTAACCGCGTTGAGATAGAAAAATTTGAAATTTTGCTTGAGCCTGAAAACATCAAAAACTATTTGCCTTTCCCTGCAGGTGCATTCAGAGAGTTTTGGTTCAATAAAAAATATGCAGATATTGTGGCTAAAGAGGGAGAGGCATTTCATCGACAAGTAGATTTTGAAAACCTTAAAGCACAAATGCTACTTGTAACGGCTATTTCAAATCCGAATAGACTTGATGCTTACATGCCAGAGGGAGTAGTGCACAAAGTTTATTTGGAAGACCATGCCTATTTTGAGGAAGAAAAGTTGAAAATGCTTCTATCTGAGTATAAGGCTCTGAGTCTTCTTGTCACAGAGAAAGATGCAGTAAAAATGCAGGACTTTAAGTTGCCTATCTCTGAAATGAAGTTAAAATTAGAGATTAAAGAGACGATTTTCACTCAAGTAGATGAATATATAAAGGGATACCCACAATGAATAATAAGATCGATGTTGTAAAAACGCTGCTTGAAGCTTTACCGTTTATCAAGAAATTTGCCAATGAAAAGATAGTTATTAAGTATGGTGGTTCTGCACAAACAAGTGATGCGCTCAAAGAACAGTTTGCACAGGATATTGTACTTTTACATCTTGTAGGGATGAAACCTATCATCGTACATGGTGGAGGTAAAAGTATTACAGATCTTCTTGCGGATCTAGGTGTTGATACGAAGTTTGTAGATGGGCAGCGTGTGACGACAAAAGAGGTGATGCGTATTGCAGAGATGGTATTGAGTGGAGAGATCAACAAAGAGATAGTCTCTTTACTTGATAATCACGGCTCTAAAGCGATTGGAATTTCTGGAAAAGATGGTGGTTTCTTAAAGGGTATACCTAAGGACTTTGAAAACTTTGGTTATACAGGGATCATAGAGCATATCAACCCGGAAATTGTAAATAATATCATTGATGATGGAGCGATACCTGTGATTGCTCCTATTGCAGGAAGCAGTACTATGGGACATCCTGGGTTTAATATCAATGCTGACCTTGCAGCAAGTAAAATTGCTGTAGCCCTGGAAGCAAGAAAGGTACTTTTCCTGACAGACACTCCTGGTGTGTTAGATAAAGAGATGCAACTCATTTCAACCCTAAGCATAGAAAAAACGGAAGCCCTCAAAGCAGATGGAACGATACAAGGGGGTATGGTACCTAAAGTGGATGCCTGTATAGAAGCTTTACGTGGTGGAGTAAAAAAAGCACATATCATAGATGGTCGTGTAGAGCATTCATTACTTCTGGAAATTTTGACAAGTTCTGGTGTAGGAACTTGTATCGAACTATAAGGTGGAAACCATGTTGAAAAAATTAGTAACGGTTCTTCTCACAACATTATTGTTTTTTTCTGTTGTGCAGGCAAAAGAATCTGCGAAGAAAAAAGCGCTTAAAAAAGCAGTTTACCATGCAGTATGGGAAAAGACATACGGTGGAGATGACGGAGATATTGCAAATGGTATCGTAGCACTTGACAAAGGTGAGTACGCTATGGTTGGTACATGTAAATCGTTTGGTGCACAAGGTACAGATATGTGTGTCGTGCGGATGAATGGCAAGGGTGAGATAAAGTGGCACATATTGCTTGGTGGGAAGAAACAAGATGTTGGTAAAGCCATAATTCGTGCAGCAGACGGCAGTCTCATCGTACTTGGAACATCTAAGTCCTTTGCTAAGCACTATGACAGAGATATTTATGTCGCAAAAGTATCTCTGGAAGGTAAATTGATCTGGGAGCAAAGTCTTGGTGGTAATCGTGATGAATTTGCCGGGGGAATAGCAAGAACAGATGATGGCGGTTTTCTTGTTGTAGGTGACAGTAATTCATATGGTAATGGATATAAAGATGTCTATATCGCCAAACTTGATCAAAATGGAAAAGAGATCTCATCTCAGGTGATCGGTGGAGAAAAAGAAGACAGTGCCCAAGCACTGACACGTACAGCTGACGGTGCTATGATGCTTGTTGGATACCGTGAGCTTGAACGTTCTGGAAATACAGACTTTTTTGTGATGAAATTAGACCAAAATGGAAAGAAAATTTGGGCTAAAACCTACGGAGAAGAACAAGCAGACCGTTTAAATGGTGTGACAGCTACGGCAGATGGCGGCATTGTAGCAACAGGTTCAACACGCTCTTATAAAAGTGCACAAACAGATATGTCAGTGATGAAATTAGACAAAGACGGTAACATAGGTTGGCATAAAATTTATGGGTTTAAATATTACGAATATGGCAATGCTGTTGTTAGTACAGGTGATGGATCAGTGATGGTTGCCGGAGGTACAAGTACTTTAGGCAAGGGTGATCACAGTGTCTATATGATTGCACTTGATAAATCAGGAAAACTTATTTGGTCGCATGTCTATGGAGACAGAGGTAAGGACACCATGAATGCAATTGCACGTATGGATGATGGAAGTATGATTGCAGCTGGTGGTAGTGACAGTCACAGTAGAGCAACAAAATTTTATATGTTAAAAATAGATACACACTAGATTTAACCCCGTAATGCATATAAAAGTCAGAAAAAAGTCAGAAAATAGTAAATTTTTAAATATTTTTAAAATTTAAGTTCTTTTTATTAGATAACTGTGCTATAATCTCTTCATACGGTTATACTGTATTGAAAAAGCCAAGTTCATCGCGAGGTGGGTACGGAAAGTTATGGGTCTCACGTAGATCGCCAGACTACCAATAGAGATATAAACTCATCTATCTTTTTAGAAAGTTCATTTCTTCTATTACCTGAGTATTTTAGTGTTTATTTGTCTCTATGATTTTTATTAGTTGACATTCTTTTCCCTAAAAACATTCTTCTCCTATTATTGTAGGGCAAATAGATACTAGATACTTAAGTTTACTTCAAACCATATTCCTCCCCTGATTCTTATAACCCTTAGCTTATTTAGCTATAATTATCGTTAATATAAACAGTAGGATAATATAGATGCAATTTATTGAGACACGGGGAAATGACGGACAGAAACCTTCATCTGTACCATTTTCAGAAGCGATACTCAGCCCAAGTGCTAGTTTTGGTGGGTTATATGTACCCACAGAACTCCCAACTTTAGATACAGAATTTTTAGAGGGACATCTCGCTAGCCATTACAAAACATTGGCATTAGACTTTTTAGAACAGTTTGGTATAGATATTGAAACAGATGTACTGGTAGAAGCGTTAAAAAGATATGACGCTTTTGATGACCCTTCAAATCCGGTACCTCTTTCTCAAATAGAAGATGACTGCTTTGTCTCCGAACTTTACCATGGACCGACAAGAGCCTTTAAAGATATGGCACTGCAACCTTTTGGATATGTGTTAAGTAAACTGGCACAAAAAAGAGGTGAGCATTATCTTATTATGGCAGCGACAAGTGGAGATACGGGTCCTGCTACACTGGAAACATTTAAAGATCAAGAGGGCGTACAGGTAGCTTGTCTTTACCCGGATGGAGGAACATCGGATGTTCAAAGACTTCAAATGGTTACAGAAGATGCTTCAAACCTGAAAGTCATTGGTGTTGAAGGTAACTTTGATGATACGCAAAATACACTCAAAGACTTACTTGCTTCTGAAGACTTTAAAGCAGAGTTAGATGCAAGAGATATCAAGCTCTCAGCGGCAAATTCTGTAAACTTTGGACGTATTATCTTTCAAATTATTTACCATATCCATTCGTACTTGGAGTTGGTACGTAAAGAGAACATTCAAATGGGTGAGAAAATTTACCTGGTGGTACCTAGTGGTAACTTTGGTAATGCATTGGGTGCTTATTATGCAAAAAAAGCAGGGCTTCCTATAGAAAAGATTCTTATTTCATCAAATATCAATAATATCTTGACTGATTGGATTACCAATGGTGCGTATGATCTTACGACACGTACACTCATACAAACAGAGTCACCTGCTATGGATATCTTAAAAAGTTCAAATGTTGAGCGTATCATGTTCGACAAATTTGGTGCAGCACGTACGAAAGAACTTATGGAATCATTGGCAACTGACGGTAAGTATCAATTGACTGCAGATGAACTTGCATTGTTACGTGAAGATTTTGATGCTTCTTTCTCAGATGATGATGAGTGTGAAGCAGTGGTTGGTGCTTATGCAAAAAAAGGGTACATCATGGATCCACATACAGCAACATGTATGAGAGCCTACAAAACTTTAAGAGAAAAAGATCTCAAAACAGTAGTTTACTCAACTGCTGAATGGACAAAGTTCAGTCCGTCTGTTTCAAAATCATTGGGTCATGAAGTAAAAGATGATGTAGAAGCATTAAAATGGGTAAGTGAAAATGCAGGTGTAGCTGTACCACCTATGATACATGGTCTATTTGATAAACCTGTTATTCATTCGGTTGTAGTTGCAAAAGAATCCATAAAAGGAGAGATGTTAAACTTTTTATAGTTTAGCACAACGTAATGTCAAGAAATCATTTTACACTTTTTTTATTATCATGTTTATGTATAGAAACAGCCACTGCAAAATCGATAATAGATTGTAGGGTTGTAACTGGTGGTATCACAGAGTGTAACCCGTACGGGGCTAAATTTCTTAAAGCCAAAGAGATCAGTTATGATCTGGATAGACAAAAGTTAATCAGAGAAAAAACCTTACCTATCCCTGAAAAAAAGAGCTTTGTAAAAGTGGTTTCAGTAGCGGACATGATAGAAAAATATGTAAAAATTCAAGAGTCTGTACGTTTTAAAGGAAGTGTAAAAACACCTTTAAAGGTTAGCGTAGTAAAAGAACCTGTACAAATAGAAATACTTGAAGAAAAGATAGAAGAGATACAGGTTTGTGAAGTACCACCACGCATCGAAAAAGAGGTTTTAGAACAAGCAGAACCTGAAAAACCTCAAATCATCTATGGAAAATACATTGTTGTAAGGGGTGATGCCCTAAGTAAAATAGCAAAGAAGTTTGGATTAAAAACAAAAGAACTTGCAAAAATGAATGGGCTTAAAATCAAGTCTACTTTATGTGTAGGACAAAAATTAAAGCTTCCTTTTGAACAAAAGATGATTGATGCAGTCTCTTCTGCTACATACATCATTGAGGAGGGAGATACGCTTATTTCTATTGCCAAAAAGTTTAAGCTTGAACCTAAGGCATTAATGAAATTTAATCGTATGAAACGTAATGCAACCATACGTACAGGTAAAATCATAAAACTACCACTTCCTTATATCTTAGCACAGATAAAAACAAAGAAAAAACTTCGTGTTACGGCAACAGCTTACAGCTCACATAAAGCGCAAACAGACAGTACACCTTTCTTAGCAGCATGGAATAATCGTATCCGTCCAGGTATGAAGATAATAGCAGTTTCTAGAGATATGCTAACCAGATATGGAATGCGTAATGGGACAAAAGTACGTATAGGCGGTTTACCTGGTTATTATACAGTACGAGATAAAATGAATAAACGCTATAAAAAACGTATCGATATCTATATGGGACTTGATAGAAGAAGAGCGCTGCGATGGGGAAGACGCAGTGTTGTGGTATACTGGTAATTAAAGAGACTCAAAAATCTCCAAAACTTCCAGGTATCTGTCACTTTTCTCTTCATAGATACTTTCAAGTTTTGACAATTCATCACTCAGTGCAGTGAGACCTTTTTCCTGATAACACTCTGGATTTTGTAAACATGCATTAAGAGCATCTATCTCTTTTTCCAGGGCTTCGATCTGATCGGGTAATGTATCATAATCCTTTTGTTCTTTGTAGCTCAGTTTTGTCTGTTTCTTTTCACTTACCGGCACCTCTTTTTTTACAGATGTTTTGACCTCTTGCTCCAGAGCATCCAATTCTTTGATCTCTTTTTCTATTTCCAGATACTCGGTATAGGTCTGATAAGACTCTTCAACCACACCATTCCCTTTAAAGATAAAGAGCTTAGAGGCAATTTTGTCTATGAAGTAGCGGTCATGCGAGACAAAGAGTATGGCTCCTGGAAAATTAATGAGTTTTTCTTCCAGGATATTAATGGTTTGGATATCTAGATCATTGGTAGGTTCATCTAAGATGAGGCAGTCTACTTTTTTGGCTAAAAGTAGTGCCAGTGCTACACGGTTTTTCTCTCCACCAGAGAGCATACCTACTTTCTTGGATAAAAATTCTTTAGGGAAAAGAAAAGATTTGAGGTAGCCATACACGTGAAGATTAACGCCTTGTACTTCTATATGGTCTCCCCCGTCAGGACAAAAGGTTTCAATAAGTGTTTTGTTGTTGTCAAGCATCTCTCTGTGCTGATCAAAATAGCCTATGGAAAAGTCCCCTTGCTTGATGATACCACTTTGGGGTTTTATACGTCCAAGCATAAGTTTTAGCAGGGTTGATTTACCCGCACCGTTGATACCTACAATGGCGATCTTGTCTTTTTGCAGGATACGTGTAGTGAGGTTTTCTATCAGTTTTTTTCCTGGCACTTCGTAGGACATGTTTTCAAGCTCAAAAAGCATCTTTTTTCGTGACACACCTTCATCACGGTTAAAATGTTTTTTCTCACGTTCAAGTTCTACCATCATTTTACGAATGAGGGTAGGGTTTTTCTTTGCTTCATCTCGAAGTTCAAAGACACGTTTTTTACGTCCCTGATTACGTTTTTCTCTGGCTTTTACACCCTTTCCTAACCAAGCTTCTTCTTGTTTAAGAAGTCTTAGCAGGTTTTCATGCCCCTTTTGTAACGCATGCATACGCGCTTCTTTTTGTTCGAGGTAGTTCATGTAACCACCTGTATAGCTTACAAGTTCCTGGTTATCCACTTCTACAACACGTGTGGCAATGGTGTCGATGAAATGTCTGTCGTGTGAGATAAACAACAAGGTAAAATTCTCTTTGAGAAGCATCTCTTCCAAGAACTCAACCATATAGACATCAAGGTGGTTTGTAGGTTCGTCAAGAAGCAGTACATCGGGCTTTTTGAGTATGAGAGAAGCCAGGGCTACACGACGCTGTTCTCCTCCGGAAAGAGAGACTACAGGACGGTGTTCATAGGCTTTGAGCTGAAACTCCTGCATGACACGTTCTATTTTGTCATCAAGGTTCCAGGCATTGTGATGGTCCAGAAAAGAGGAGACTTTTTCGAGTTTGTTGAGCAGCTCTTCATTTTCAAAATCTTCAGCGACTTTAAGACTAAGCATATCATACTCATCTTTGGCTTTTTTTAGTTCTGTAAGTTCATTGAGTATGGCTTCTCTGACTGAAAGGCCTGGATCAAAGTGTGGCTGTTGTGCAAGCATCTCTATATGTATGGAACTGTTTACCACTCTTTTCCCGTCTGTAGGTTCTTCTTCTCCCATGATGATCTTCATCAGTGTAGATTTCCCACAGCCATTTTGCCCAACGATAGTGACACGTTCACCTTCATTCAGATGAAAATCAACCCCATTAAGAAGTAATTTAATGTCATATTGTTTTTTGATATCAAAGAGATCGATGAGTGCCAAAACTGTTCCTTGTTGTATATTGGTGCAATTATAGCAAATAGAGTGGGCTTTAAGGCTTGATTTGGTATATTTCACCATTATATAAGCAAGGAAATTTATGCTAGAAACCATTATCATCTTTTACTCTATCTATACATTTATGAAACTCTATATCTCCATTATGCAGATAGGGTATATTAATGAAGAAAAAAGAAAAACCCCCGTTCTGATGTCAGCAGATAAATACCTGACAGCTGGAAACTATGCTGTGGCTAACGGGAAACTTTCCATAGTAACCACATTTGTGGATTATCTGGTATTTATATGGTGGGTATTTGCAGGTTTTGCCTGGCTCTCAACCATGGTTCAAGTAGAAGGAAGCATTATGCAGGCAGTTGTCTTCCTTTTTGGTTTTATCATTGTCAATTACATCATAGGGCTTCCTTTTGAACTGTACCAAAAATTTAAGATAGATGAAGCTTATGGATTTAACAAAATGACTGCAAAAATGTATGTTATTGATCTTTTAAAATCAAGTTTGTTATTTTTCATTTTGGGTGGTGCTGTTTTTGCTCTTTTATCTTGGATCATACAGAGTTATGAAACGTGGTGGATCTGGGGTTTTGCAGCGATGTTCACGGTAGCGATATTGGCAAATCTATTGGCTCCTACATTTATGGCACTGTTTAACAAGTTTTCTCCACTGGATGAGGGTGAACTCAAAGAGAAAATTACAGCTATGATGAACCAGGCAGGGCTAAAAAGTGATGGTATCTTTGTGATGGATGCCAGTAAACGTGACAGCCGACTCAATGCATTTTTTGGTGGATTAGGAAAGAGTAAACGTGTTGTACTTTTTGACACACTTTTGGAAAAACTCAACACCAAAGAACTTCTTGCAGTGCTTGGACATGAACTGGGACACTTCTCACATGGTGATATTTGGAAAAACATAGGGTTAATGGGTGTACTTCTTTTTATCGCATTTTATCTCTTTGGCCATTTGCCAGATGCGCTGTTTACACAGATGGGTGTTGTTCCTGAAGCAGGAGTGCAGATCGCTATGCTGATGTTGTTATTGCCACTTGTAAGTTTTGTCTTTACACCATTTATGTCGTATGTAAGCCGTCATAACGAGTATGCAGCAGATGAGTATGGTTCACAAATGGGCGGTAAAGAAAATCTGATATCCGCACTGATGAAACTTGTTACAGAAAACAAATCATTTCCAAAGTCACATCCATTGGTGATCTTCTTTTACTATACACATCCTCCAGTGCTTGAAAGACTCAAAGAGTTAGGCTTTGATGCCTCAAATACGATTGTAGGTGAAGAAGCAGCATTGCCTAAAGAGGGTATCTTTGCACATATGGACAGAAATGACGATTAAGGAAGGGCTCTCTTGGGCCAGAGCAGAACTCCAAGAGGCTTGTGAACGTCCTGCATTTGAAGCAGAGTTACTTTTGGCCTATCATCTTGGCAAAGATCGTACCTATTTACTGATACACGATGGGGAGAGTATCGCTGATGTAGAGGGTTTTCAACAGCTTATTCAAAGAAGAGCAAAACATGAACCTTACGAATACATCGTAGGATCTGTCAGTTTTTATGATATCCATTTGGAAGTGGAAGAGGGTGTACTTATACCCCGTCCTGAGACAGAGATACTCATAGACTTGGTAGCAGATATCATAGAAAAAGAAAATATCACTCGCATTGCTGAAATAGGTGTGGGGTCTGGTGCTATCTCTATTGTGTTGGCGCGTAAGTTTCCCAATCTTCAGATTATCGCAACAGATATTTATGATACACCGCTCAAAGTGGCAGGAAAGAACATTGAAACATTTGGTCTGGGTAAACAGATAGAACTTCGTAAATCTAATCTTATAGATGAAGTACCTGAAACATTAGAATTGGTGGTTTCCAATCCTCCTTACATTGCAGAAGATTTTTTACTTGAACCCAACGTCATTGATTATGAGCCCAAAGAAGCACTTTTTGGCGGAAGAGCAGGGGATGAACTGCTGAAACAGATCATCTTGGATGTAAAGGATAGAGGTATTAAGTATCTTGCTTGCGAGATGGGCTATGATCAAAAAAAACCACTACAAGAGTTTGTTAATGAAATCGGGGTAGAATACATAAAATTTTATAATGATCTGGCACAGTTTGACCGCGGGTTTATCATAAAATTTAATGAAGGAGGGTAAGAATGAATAAATATTTTAGAATAGTAACTATGGCATACCTTATACTTCTTAGTGCGATGCTTGGCGCAGGACTTTTTGCCGGTATCGTAGTGGCACCCGTTACATTTCATACAGACCAATGGCTGGGTGCAGATATTTTAACACGCTTTCAAGAGGGTCAGATCATGACAGAGAACTTTTTAAGACTCTCTTATCTGGTTAATATTGTACTTGTGTCTGTGGTACTGTATGAAGGTTATAAGTTTAAAAAATTTGAGAGAGATACTCTCACGCAAGTGGCGACATTTTTTGTGTTGGCAACAGGACTTCTTTTCTCACAGTACTACATCCCGGATATTATTGCGATGCAAGAGCAGGGTGTAGAAGCAACAAAGTCTGTAGCTTTTATCAACACACATAAAGGAAGTGAGATCAACTTTAAGATCTTCTCTTTGGCACTGTTGGTCCTCATTGTACAAAATATGCGCAAGGCGTGCAAGTAGTGAGCATGAGTGAAGTTTTAGCACACCCCTTTAAACCAATTGTATTTAAAGATACACAAACACTGATACTCGGTTCCTTCCCAAGTATCCAGTCTTTTGAGAACAACTTTTATTATGCACACCCGCGTAATCAGTTCTGGAAGATCCTTGAAAAAGTAACGACATATCCTGTGAACAACCGTGATCAAAAAGTCTGGTTGCTTAAGGAGTGTAAATTTGGACTTTGGGACATGGTAAAAGCCTGTAGTAGAGAGAACTCACTTGACAGTTCTTTAGAAAATGAAGAGGTCAATGACTTGGCTGCTTTTTTAGAAGAGTATCCCAGCATTACTAAAGTGGCATTTACGGGTAAAAAGGCAGAGGCATTGTTTAAAACACATTTCTCACATCTTAATATAGAAACAGTCTATCTGCCTTCGCCTTCTGCAGCTTATGCGAAGATGACATTTGATGCAAAAGTATCTGAGTATAAAAAACAGTTAGGATATGTGTAATGGCAGTTTGGGCTATAGGCGATATACAAGGGTGCTACAACTCCCTTAGAGCATTACTGGAAAAGATAGACTTTGATGTCACACAGGACAAACTTTGGATCGCTGGAGACTTGATAAACAGAGGTGAAGGTTCACTGGAAACATTGGAATATCTTTACAGCATTAAAGAAAATGTTGAGATCGTTCTTGGTAATCATGATATTACCCTCATAGCAGCGTATTATGGGATCAAAAAATCCAATCCTACCATCGACCCTATACTTGAGTCACCGGAAGCAAAAAAGCTCATAGATTGGCTTAGAGGACAAAAGTTCTTACATGTGGACTATCAACTGGGTTATTGTATGGCGCATGCGGGGATTTCACCTGAGTTTGATCTGGGTATGGCGATGATGTATGCAAAAAGTGTGGAAGAAAAACTGCAAAGTGATCAGGCCGCTATTTGGTTGGAGCAGATGTTTAAGAAGGGCAGTAACCGTTTTAACCGTGATGCAAGCCTTATAGACATAGACCGTTACATCGTCAGTGCTTTTACTCGCATGCGTTTTTGTTATGGCGATCACAGATTGGATTTTGACCAAAAAGGACCACCTACTGATGAGCTGAGAGAAAAAGGACTCAAACCTTGGTTTGAGTGTCAGAATCGTAAAGATATTGATCTTCGTATTATCATGGGTCACTGGTCAACTTTGGGATTTTATGAAGATGAACATGTATTGGCTTTAGATACGGGGTGTCTATGGGGTGGTAAGCTTACAGCTGCACGCATTGACAGTGATGAAGTTGAGATAGTATCTATAGATTGTGTCAAGGACGATGAAAGTGAAGTAGAAAAACCTACTTCACCAGATACTCCACAAGTTTAGATATATTGTTACTTTTCATTATAAAATATTCTATATAGCACATTTTATAAGGTTTTAATTTTTTTACTAAATTAAATTGTATATTTCCTTCTCTTCATTTTTTTATCCATATTGAAAAACTAAAATATTTTTCGAAGAGGATTCATTTTATTCATATCTGTTATATCTTCTTGCATTTGTTTTATATTCTTATTAAGATGTCCGACACTTTCCGCTATACTCTCATGTGTCGCAGTCGCTGAGTGTATATCAGAACCTATTGTAGAAATTGAATTGTCCAATGATTTCATATTGTGGGAAATACTTACCATTTCATTACGCATATCCTTTATATCTGCAGATATTGACTGCATGTTAACTGAAAGAGACGATATAAGTCCCGACATATTATAACCAGCGATACTCACTATAAAAGTTATAACGAATAATAAAATATATGCAAATAATCGATCACTTTTACTTTTCTTCTCTATCGCTTCTGCAATAAGCTTCTCCTGGTCTGTCGTCATACTTTACCTTTTATATTTTGTTCTTTATTCTACTCACCTATGCTCATTATTTCTGATAGTTTTTATAGCAGTTCTTAGCTCTCCAGCTTAAAATAATTGAGAATATAATATAGAGTATAACATATTGTTGCTGGTCATATACGTATCACATTTGTTGCTAGATGGATTATTTATCTTCTTTTCTTGAC
>CALDBH010000056.1 GCA_937938065.1 uncultured Sulfurovum sp.
AGAGATCAGTGTTACATATGAAAATGATCATACCACGTATTGCATTTATTGGTCTACTCCTTCTCCCTGCATGTGCTGAAGAAACAACAAAAAAATCTAAGGTCAGTACTTTAAAAAGTCAAAAACATGAAACAATCCAAAACATGCAAAAAAAAGAAGAAACACTTGGAGCTTTTGAGAAGCTGATTTGGGAAACAGATATGGATCATGCCTTTGAACGTGCAAAAAAAGAGCATAAAAATGTGATGATCATGGTAGAAGATCCACGTTGTAAATGGTGTACAAAAATGAAAAAAGGTGCATTGTCAGATCAAAGTGTACAAAATAAATTACAATCCTATATTTTACTGAAAGTACAAAGATCAGATAAGAAAACTGCTAAACGTATTAAAGATTTTACTGGGGCTATTCCAAGTTTTTATTTTATGGAGCCAAACCAAGAGGTATTTGAATCTGTGATTGGCTATTTTGTTACAGAAGATTTTTTAGGCTATTTGAATGATATAGAAGAAGAGAATTAGGTAAGTGTATTATGAATAGACGTCCTCACTTTACTGAATATATCATGGCTAGATTAGTCACATTAGCTGTGTTTACAGGCATTGTTTTCAGTATTATTTTTCTGGTTTTCATTCCTGAAAATGATATTGCCTATAAAGCGATAGGGTTATTAATATTAGGTTTTTCAGTATTTATTTATGCTATCTATCGTGGAGCAGAACGTATGCAAAAGGAACTGCTGATTATCAATCAATATTTGGATAATCTTGAAAAAACAGAGAAGATAGACTATAAAGCACATTTTTTTACCCAAGAATTTGAAGATATCAATCAGAACCTTATTAAGGTACTTGACAGTGCGAAGAAACGTGAAGAGGTCAAGCAACGTTATAATGCAAAACTTAAACTTAAAAATCGTCAGCGCGCAGATATGATCTCAGCGATTGCCCATGAATTTCGCAACCCTATAGCTTCTATCATGGGATATGCACAGACTTTGGAAGAGGATAAAGAGATTCCTTATGCACTGCAGGAAAAATTTTTAGGCAAGATCTATAACAACGGAATAAAAATAGAAGCATTACTTAGTAGACTTGTTTTATGGAATAAATTTGAGAGTGGCGAAGCAACATTACATCCTAGTAATTTTGATCTTTATGCATTGGTGAATGAAGTCAAAACAACTTTAGAAGAGAAATACCCGCAGAGAGAAATTGTCTTAGATGGGAGTACTTATATGGTCGATGCTGATCGTACACTCTTGGAAATAGTATTAAAAAACCTGATGGAAAATGCACTGAAGTACTCTAAAGATGAAGTCATGGTCAAGATAG
Organism: uncultured Sulfurovum sp.; assembly: GCA_937938065.1. The sequence continues at coordinate 1,335 of CALDBH010000056.1, forward strand.
ATGCGGGTGATGTATCTGTGATGGATAAAGGTACAGGTATCTCCTCTTCTGACATTTCAAAAGTCACCAAAAAGTTTTATCGTTCAGGTACACACAGTTGGGATAATTCTATGGGTCTAGGACTCTCTATCGTCAAGAGTATCCTCGCGTTACACGGTACAGAATTAGAGATAGAGAGTGAAGAAGAGAAAGGTTCTACGTTTTCTTTTCATATTTAATTGATGATGATCTTCAACTATTTTGATGCATTAAATTTCCTTTTGAAACATCAACCTAAAAACTTAATGTTTCTTTGAACAAATAACCACTTTTTAATCCAAACTTTTATAATATGAATCTATGCGTTTACCCTACATCTGAACGGATTAATGGGTGCTTATAATTATTATAAGATTAGCTAAATTTAAGGAGGAAGCATGAAATTAGGTTTCTTAGTTGACCTTAACCTATGTATGGGTTGTAAAGGTTGTGAAATTGCTTGTAAAGTGGAAAATGAAGTTCCATTGAGTACTTGGCGTTTACGTGTTAAATATATAGATTTGGGAACATTCCCGGATACTAGAAGATCATTTACACCATTACGTTGTAATCACTGTGAGAACGCACCATGTGAGCGTATCTGTCCAGTATCTGCATTACACTATTTAGAGAATGGTATTGTAAATATCGATAGTGACAGATGTATTGGTTGTGCTGGTTGTATGATGGCGTGTCCTTATGGAGCGATCTATATGGACCCTGAAACGAACACAGCAGATAAGTGTACATACTGTGCACACCGTATTGAGAGTGGTATGATGCCAGCATGTGTGGTAGCATGTCCTGTTGAAGCAAATATCTTTGGTGATATTGAAGATGATCATAGTCATATCTCACTTTATATCATGGAACATAAAGGTGCTGTTCAAGTACGTAAACCTGAAAAGCATACTAGCCCGACACACTTCTATGTAGGTGGCGGTAATGCAACACTTAACCCACTTGCGCATCAGAGAATTGAAGGGTTCAATCTTTTCAATGACATCACGCATTTAGAACATGTTGGTGATAAAAATCACGGAATTCTTGATAGATTCTTAGCACCATTTGCGGGGCATCATGGGCCAACAGATAATGCAAGTTTTATTGAGTCAGCGACAGATGCTGAATCACATGAAGAAGAGGGAGGTCACTAAGATGGTAGAAAGTACAATTAACGCAACACAAGCAGTAGTTACACTTGATGTGCCAATCCAAGGAATTGTTTGGGGTAGCATTATTACTGTAAACATGTGGGCAAAAAGTATCGGTACTGGTGTAGTATTTTTAGGGGCATTCCTATGGTTTAGACACAAAAAAGATGAGATGCCTAATTTAAGATGGCTTATGCCGGTGATCGCATTTTGATCATTGAACGTATTCTTATTGTTTACATTGATTGATTTACATCAACCGTACAGAATGATCCATATTTTCACGCATCCGCACTGGACTTCGTCTATTACAGTTGGTGCATGGTTGGCATCACTTTTCTTAGGTCTTATTACAATACTTATGATTATCGGTGTTGCAGATGCATTCCCAGGTCTTGGTGGTAAGAAATGTAAGATCACAGCAATAGCTAGAAATAATTCTGCAGTGTATGAGAAAATCATGCCATTTTTAGTATTTTTAGCGATCCCTGTTACGACATATACAGCGATCATCATGGCGCAATCAAGTGCAAGAGAATTATGGCAAGCACCAACAGAAGTTATGCAAATGATGTGGGCAGCACTTATGGCTGGTTCTGCAGCACTTATCTTCGTGTCAGGTTCATGGAGTAAAGAAGCTAGAAAAGATTTGGCACTTGTACTTACATTTGCTGTATTCTTTTCTTTCATG
>CALDBH010000057.1 GCA_937938065.1 uncultured Sulfurovum sp.
TTTTCTAGTTGAACATTTTTAATGACCATCCCCTTATCTATGGCTTTGAGCATATCGTAAATAGTCAGCAGGCCTACACTGACTCCCGTGAGTGCTTCCATCTCTACACCTGTTTGTCCATTGAGTTTTGCTGTGACAGTGAGTTTAAATCCTGGGAGATCCGGAAGCTCTTCAATGTCCGTTTTAACGGATGTCAGCATAAGTGGATGACACATAGGAATAAGTGTTGAGGTTTGTTTTGTCCCTTGGATGGCAGCGATGACAGCGGTTTGCAGGACAGGTCCTTTTTTTGCTGTGTTCGCTATCACTGCATCAAAAGCAGGTTGTCCTACTTCTATGATGCCACTTGCCGTAGCAATACGTGTTGTGTTGTCTTTGTCAGAGACATCGACCATTTTAGGTTTATTTTGTTCGTCCAGATGTGTAAGGTTCACTTTTTATCCTCATACTTATTTAAATACATATTAGGCGTATTTTAACATAAAATAGACGTAAGTAAAGAAGCTCTGACGATAAAAATAGATTAAATGACGAAAAAAGTAATAATATACTTGACTTTTTACACCATATAAGATAATATTATTAAAATTATAATAAATTAAAGGTGTTTGATGGTTTATGCATATATGAGACAAGTACCAGACTTTCCAAATCTGACTACACAGCAGAGTGATATTTTATCTTTTACATTAAAAAAAGAACTTGCAATTGATAAAGAAGTGGTTGAATATGCGACAAAAAATCTTCTTCTGGATGAGAGAGAGGAGTTTGAAGACTTTTTACAAACTATGCAGGATGGTTACACGGTTATTGTCTCCTCTTTGTATATACTGAGTGACAGGGCTGAAGAGTTGATAAAGGTGATTAACTGTATGCTCAGTCATAATGTAAATCTTTGGATCGTAGATAAAAATATGCTTATGAACAAAGATACAAATATGGTGGACATCTTTCCTTTGCTCAATGCACTCAGGAAAGAGGAGAAAGAGAAAACAACCCATATAGGACGTCCAAAAGGGAGTAAGTCAAGTTCTAAGTTTGATATTTATCAAAGGGAGATTATTTCTCATTTGAGTGAGGGTATGAGTGTAAGTGCTATTGCCAGAGAGTTAGATGTGAGTCGCAGTTCTTTGAAAGATTATATAGAATCACGAGGAATTAAAGAGTTGATAGAAGGGTCATGGATAGAGATGGATCAATCTAAAAGTGCCAGAAGTATGGAGAATATAGTACTTATATGCCCATTTGAAGAAGCGAGAAAAGCTAAAGAGCAGCAAGCAAAAGAACAAAAGGTATCATAAATGGAATCAACAATAACAACAGAAAAATCAAAGAAAAATCAGGCAAAAGAGTATTTGAAAGGCTGGGTACCTTATCGTATCAAAAGATACTGGATGTATGCAGCTGCAACAATAGTAGCGCTGGTAATGCCATGGATCACCATTAATGGTAACCACTTATTTTTATTAAGCTTTGATCAGAAAAAGCTGCATTTAGCAGGTGTTGCTTTTGATATGCAAGAGCTATACTTAATGCCATTCTTACTTATGCTGCTTTTCCTTGGGATATTTGCAGTCACTGCAGTAGGTGGTAGAGCATGGTGTGGATGGGCGTGTCCTCAGACTATCTTCCGTGTCATCTATAGAGATGGTATAGAAACAAAGCTTTTAGGTTTGAGAAAGCGTATTAAAAATAAGCAACAAGAGCCAGATATGAGCAAACTGGAAAATAAAGTGAAAAGTGTCATTGCTATTTTACTTTGGTCTGTGCTCGCTTTTGTCGCTGCAGCTGACTTCTTATGGTTCTTTGTCCCTCCTGAAGACTTTTTTAGCTATATGAATAATCCTACGGAGCATATGGTGTTGGTAGGGATTTTGGTGAGTACGGCACTCTTTATTATTCTTGATGTTGTTTTTATCAAAGAAAACTTCTGTGTTTATATTTGTCCTTACAGCCGTGTGCAGTCAGTACTTTATGATGATGATACCATTATGGCAGTGTATGATCCTATCCGTGGTGGAGATATCTATGAAGGACATGGGTATGAGAGAGAAAAGAAATTTACGAAACAAAAAGAGTTGTTAAAAGTGGATGAAAGTGCTGAGTGTACTACATGTGAAAGTTGTGTGACAGTATGTCCGACACATATTGATATTCGTAAAGGACTTCAGCTTGAGTGTATTAACTGTCTTGAATGTGTAGATGCATGTACTTCAGTCATGGGCGCACTGGGTAAACCAAGTTTGGTACAGTGGTCAAGTGAAAAAGAGACGCTTCACCACGCAGGTAAAACCAATTACTTTAGAGGTAAAGTTATCGCCTATTTTGCTGTGCTTATGATTGTGCTGGTCGCACTGTTTATGATGGGAAGTAAAAAAGAACATATGCTTTTAAATATTAACAAGGGGCAAAGACTCTATAAGGTACTGGACAATGGTGTGGTACAGAATGACTATATTTTCATGTTTGCCAATACAGATAGAAAAGATCATACCTATTACTTTGAAATTGTTGGGAACGATAAGATTAAAATTAAACGTCCTAGTGAACCATTTAAATTGGGTGCAGGAAAGAAAAAGAAAAAAGTGGTCATCCTGGAAACCGCAGAAAAACTTGCAGATAATGCGAGAAAAGATGTACCGATCCCTGTACTTATAAGAGCATATGCTACTGATGATAAAGAGAAAATCATGGTTGAAAGAGAACAGGTGTTCTTTTACCCTCGTGCAGACCTAGTGAAAAAATAAGGAGAAATCATGAACAATACAGAACCAACTCTTGCAATGATAGAAGACTATAAGGCTAAAGGAAGTACAGAAAAGAGACTGACGGTATGGATCGTGATCCTGTCGGGACTATTGGTAGGGGCTATGTATGGGATATTTAGTGCCAGTTCAAGTGTGTCTGATAGCTTGGTAAAAAAAGAACAAACAGGCATAGTTAAGTATTAGGAGAGATGCAATGATACAGACTAAAATACAATATGAACAAGGTAAAATATAATGAGTCGAGCCAAAGTATTGGTATTGGGTGGTGGCTTTGCCGGTGTTGAAGCAGCTATCTATCTTAAAAAGCAAGATCTAGATGTAACACTTGTGAGTGACAGAGATTATTTTTATATCTATCCTACCTCTATCTGGATACCCACAGGTGATGTGACAAGAGAAGATGTATCGGTCCCCTTAGATAGACTTGCGATGAAACATGGGTTTCAACTCATTATAGATCCTGTGACGCAATTGGAGGCTAAATCCAAGAAAGTGACTCTGCAGAGCGGTCGTATTTTATATGACTATACCTATATTGTTGTGGCACTTGGGCAGGATAAGATACAACTACAAGGTATGGAGCATACACTTTCTATCTGTGGTAAGCCAGAAGAAGCTACGGCACTTTATGAACGTTTAGACGCACTGATAAGTAAAAATGCAGGGAAAATCGCCATGGGCTTTGGTGGTAATCCCAAAGACACTTCTGCTGTACGTGGTGGTCCTGCGTTTGAAGTACTTTTTAATGTAGATACCTATCTAAAGAAAAAAGGAGTACGTGAGAATTTTGAACTTACTTTTTTTGCCCCTATGGCTAAACCTGGACAAAAGATGGGTGAAAAAGCATTGGTGATGATGGACAAGATGTTCAAGATGACGAATGTCTCTAAAAAAGTAGGAACCAAAATCACACATTTTGAAGAAGACGGTATCTGTTTTGCAGATGAGACTAAACTAGAATCAGACTTGACAATGTATATATCCGCGGGTACAGGTCATCATATATTGAAAGAGTCTGGACTGCCATTGAGCGATGCGGGTTTTGTTGTCACCAATGAGTATAATGAGATAGAAGGCTTTGATGGCGTGTATGCCATCGGTGACTCTGCTTCTCTTATGGGACCGGAATGGAGAGCTAAACAAGGGCATGTCGCTGAGGTAATGGCTAAAAATGTAGCCTATAACATTATGAATAGAATACAAAACATAGATTCCAAACAAAGTTATATGGAGTATTTGAATATTTTATGTGTGATGGATACCGGAAATGGTGCAGCATTTGTCTATCGTAGTGATAATGGAGGGAAGATGATTCCTATGCCTATCGTAGGCCACTGGATGAAAAAGATGTGGGGCTGGTACTGTAAGAATTCTAAACTGGGCAGGATTCCTCGAATCCCAGGGATGTAATACCCACACTAGAATAACGATAAATGAAACAAGTTACTTGTATCTGAAATAACAGCGGTAAGAGCAAGATCATTTGGTGTGGTACGCATTGAAGATAGTTTTGTAGTAAGTTTTATGCAGGCACCTAGTCCTACAGCAAATGCAACAATGGTAGAGTGGGTTGAAGGTATTGTAAATATAGACTTGATACAATAAAAATTCCTCTATTATTAAAACAATTTTACAGAAGATTTAACAAATAAGAGTAAAATTGTCTGATTTAAGACCATATTTAGATTGGTTAAGCCATAATGCATGAACAAAAATTATTTTAAAGGAATTTAAATGGCAACAGTAACATTTAAAAACGACATCGTATGTAACCTAGCAGGTACAGAAATTAACGTAGGTGACACAGCTCCAGTAACAACAGTAGTAAACTGTGATCCAATGCTTCAAAATGAAACAATTGGTGGTGAAGGTAAAGTTCAATTGGTAGTTGCAGTACCATCACTTGATACAGGTGTATGTGATGCAGAAACTAGAAGATTTAACACTGAAGCAGCTAGCCTTGACGGTGTAGAAGTAGTTACAGTATCT
>CALDBH010000058.1 GCA_937938065.1 uncultured Sulfurovum sp.
AAAAAAGTAGAGAAGAAAACCTAAGATAAGAGGAAACAATAAAAACAATGAGTAAAAAATTAGATGACATTTTTAACTTTAGCGCTACAAGTGACGACTGCATCAAGTGTGGAAAGTGTATCCCTGTTTGTACTATCCACCAGGTCAATCCGGATGAAACAACCTCTCCTCGTGGATTCATTGACCTTTTAGGTGCCTATCAACAAGGACATTTGGAATTAGACAAAAACGCTAAAAACATCTTTGAGAGTTGTTTTTTATGTACCAATTGTGTCGATGTCTGTCCTAACTCATTGGCTACAGATATGGTCATCGAAGAAGTACGTGCAGACATCGCAGACAAGTTTGGTATCGCATGGTTCAAACGTGGATTCTTTTTCCTCTTGCGTAACCGTAAGGTCATGGATCTAGTGATGAAGTTCGGATATATGTTCAAAACCTGTGCCTTGGCTCAAGATGACAAAGACAGAGGACTAAGAGCACGATTTTCTCTTCCTATGGTTAAAAAAGGAAGACTGCTTCCATCTATGGCTAAAACCAGTTTTTTAAACAGCTACCCTGAAGAGATACCAGCAACTTCACAAGAGAAGAAAAATCCTCGTGTGGCACTCTTCATCGGCTGTCTGGCTAATTATAACTATACAGGTATCGGTGACTCTCTTGTAGAGATACTGGCTAAACTTAACATCGATGTGTTTATCCCTAAAAAACAGCTCTGCTGTGGTGCTCCAGCCTATTTTACAGGAGATATGAGCTCTGTAGAATACATGACAAAGAAAAACATAGAATATTTTGAAAGTTTCATGGATGAGTGTGATGCGATGCTCATCCCTGAAGCAACCTGTTCAGCTATGGTCAAACATGACTGGCAAGTCTTTTTTGAAAATCATGACATGCCTGAGTGGAAAGAACGTGCAAGAAAAGTAGCTGAAAAGATCCATATGGCCACAGCATGGCTGCATGACAACACAGAACTGGAATCGATACTGCAGGAAAAAGGTAAAAAGTTTGATGAAGTAGTGACCTATCATGACCCTTGCCACGCAAGAAAGGTGCAAGGTATATACCAAGAGCCCCGTAATCTTTTAGCACCAAACTACCCTATGGTAGAGATGAGTGACCCTAACCGTTGTTGTGGTTTTGGTGGGGTCACCATGCAAACAGAGAAATTTCACTTTGCTGAAGCGGCAGGAAAGCCAAAAGCAGCCATGATCAAAGAGACCAAAGCACAGTATGTTAGTGCTGAGTGTTCAGCTTGTAGAGTGCAGCTCAGTGAAGCGATGAACAACGCAGACGTAGAGACTATCTTTAAAAACCCTTTAGAGCTTATAGCCGAAGCACTTAAAGATTAACCGAAACGGCAGGCATCCCCTGCCTTTATTACAAAGATATTGTGTTCGTCTACATATTTATACTCTAATGCACAACCTAATTTTTCCAAAATACTATGTACAATATAAAGTCCCAATCCAAACCCTGTACTTCTTTTTTCTTCTTGTGAAAAAGGCTCTATATAATAAGAGAGTGGATGCTGTAGCTTTTCACCTTTAGAACTGATTTCCAAACCATCACCTACGGACTTGAGTGTAACATGTTTATCTTTGCTGTACTTTATACCATTATCCAGTAGATTTTTAATGGCCAAAGAGAGTAGTTTGACATCTGTGGCTAAAGCGATATTTTTCACATCTATGGTAACGTTATCTTTACCCATCATCAAAAGTTCTTGACTTCTTCGTATCACTTCATCAAGCATTACATACTCAAAAGTAGGTTCGAAACTTTGCGTAGTCACCCTCTCTATCTCTGCAAGTTCTGAGATAAGTTCATTCATCCGTTCAAAGGCACGTACAAGTATCTTTTTACTTGCTTCATCTTCCATCATCTCAACAACGATACGCCCTTTGGTAATAGGTGTTTTAAGCTCATGCATCAAGTTACGCATAAAAAGGTTTTTGGAAGTGCTCAAAGCATTGATATGCACAATGGCATCATCAAAACTTTTTGCAATTTTTCCTATCTCATCATCATAGAGGTAGGTAATGCGTGTCTTCATATCACCTTGGGCAAATCTTTGTATCTGTTTATGTAATTTTTTTAGAGGATAAAGCTTTCTTAAGACGGCCAAATAGAGTACAAGAAGCAACCCAATAAGAAAAATACCTAAGGCTATAGCGATCTCAAAATAATAATTTTCAGCTCTGTTATCTTCTAACAAAAGATTGTGTTGCATACGCTGTACATAGATATAATGTTCATCTTCTATTCTAAATACCCTTACTTGTCCTAGAGAAGAACCTCCGGTAAACACTGTTTCGCCCTCTGTTTCTATCTGTTTCTTTATCTCTATGGATTTCTTTTTAGATACTGGTTTTACGCGTAGATCTTTATAGAGTGTATCCAAGGCTTCTTTCCCTGGATTGAGCTGTAATTTTGAGAGAAAAGTAATGGAGATAAGTTGATAACGTTTATACTCTTCGATCTTATGTCGATCTTTATCCCAGGAGAGAAAAAGTAAAAAGGTAGCAATCAAAATCGAAATTGCTACGGAGAAAAGAATATGTATAAAGGTCGTTACAGATAGATTTCTCATACTCGGTCTGTTAGAAGGTATCCTACACCACGAATAGGTTTAATGTAGATGTTATCAGAATCTATTTTTGCGATCTTCTGTCGTATGCGTGAGATGATCACATCAATATTTTTAATAGAGCTGTCATCATCAATATGTTCACTTTCGTATAAAAGCTGTTCTCTTGAAACTGAACCATTTTTATGTTGTAAGAGCATACCTAAGATATCATACTCTGCAGCAGTGAGTTCTAGTGATTTACCTTTGAACCTGATCTCTCTGGCGTTAGGATCTGCAACAAAAAGTGCTTCTACTTCCGGTGCTTTTTCATCCACACTGTGTGTACGACGTAAAATCGTTTTGATACGTGTCACAAGTTCTCTAGGGTCATAGGGTTTTGGCATATAATCATCTGCCCCACGTTCCATCCCGATAACTTTATCTGTAATATCATCCCTTGCTGAAGAGATAATAATAGGGATATTGCTTATATCACGTATTTTAGGGATCACTTCCAAACCATCCATACCGGGCAAAGTCAAATCTAAAATAATCAGATCAAATTCATGCTGTGTTAAGAGTGAAAGTCCTATGTAAGGGTCTTCTGCACCTATGACTTCCATATCATACTTTGTAAGGTAGTTAGTTAAGATGAGCGCTAATTCTGGATCATCTTCTATAATGAGTATTTTTATAATGATGTCTTCCTTATGTAACTTAAGTAGTCATTTTACTTTGTTCTTTATGATTATAATCTATATATACTTTAGTAATCGCAATTAAAAATGAAGTAATCGCCGGACCCAATATCATCCCCCAAAAACCGTAGGTACTCATCCCTGCGATAATAGAGAAAAATATCACGATCTCATTGATCTCGATCGTACTTTTCAGTAAATCTTCTTTGATCACTTTGATAATGACCGGTTTAATGAAAGTATCGGCAATAATAGAGATCACAATAATTGAATACGTAGCAATGAAAATAGCCGAATTCGTATCCATAGTATTCCAAGAATAAAGTGCCACAGGGACCCAAACCACAGCACCTCCAATAATTGGTATCAATGATGCAAACCCATAGATCACACCAAAAAGAAGACCATTAAAACCAAAGTAACTTACCATGAGCCCAAAAAGAAAACCTTCAAAAATGGCTGTCACGACAATAGAATAGAAAACCACTTCCATCGTAGAAGATACTTCATGTATCATCTTGGCGCTTTTCATCCTGCTCACCGGCATAAGTGCACGTATCAGATCGAAGAAACGCTCTCCATAGAAGTTAATGATAAAATAAAAAACGAGTACGAGTATCATATTCTTCACAAAACCAAGTCCTGCACTTCCTGCTGTTGTCATGTACGATGTTGTCTCTTGAATATACCCTGCGATCCTTTCATCACTCAAACCTATCTGGCTCCACTCTTTGACATACGGTATCTTTTCAGTAAACGTTTTGATTCCAGAGGTAACTTCATTGATAGTTTCCACATCAAGCTGGGAGATATACCCTACTCCTGTGGTTGCCATATACACAATAGGAGCGAAAAGTATCAGTATTAAAAGCAGTGAAGTGATGATAGCACTAAGTTTTCTGGAATTAAAATACTTGATCAACTTTTTTGTCAGGTTATAGGTGGCCATAGAAAGCAATATCGCCACCACAATAGAAAGTAAAAATGGTTTATAAATACTATACGCACCCACCAGTGAGAGCACAAAAAGTGCCGTGATAGTAAGACTTTTATTCGTCATCAAAGAGTCTGTCCTTCAACCCGCCAAGTTTAAAATGTTCATAACTCTTTTGTGTGGCAATACGGCCACGTGCAGTTCTTTCTATGTAGCCATTTGCTATAAGATAAGGCTCTAAAACATCTTCGATCGTACCTTCATCTTCACTCAGTGCTGCACCTATGGTACTAAGCCCCATAGGTTTGCTTTTTGCCGAGACAAGCAGTTCTAGAAGTTGTATATCCTGTTCATCAAATCCTAAGTTATTGACACCCAGTTCATCTAAAGCATATTGGGCTCTTTTTAACGTCACTTCCTCTTCATTGGCCACTTCAGAGAAGTCTCTAACCCGTTTAAGTAACCGAAGTGCGATACGCGGTGTCCCCCTGCTTCTACGTGCAATTTCAGTCGCAGCGTGTTCCTGGGCTGGTTTCTCCAGTTTCTTAGAAGCTTGTGCAACAATATGGGCTAACTCAACAGGTGTATAGAATTGCATACGAAAATGCATACCAAAACGCTCTCTAAGAGGGTTAGAAAGCATTCCTGCTCTTGTGGTTGCTCCAATCAGTGTAAAACGCGGCAGGTCTATCTTCACCGTTTGTGCAGCAGGTCCAGAACCTATAATGATGTCTAAACGAAAATCCTCCATAGCGGGATAGAGTATCTCTTCTATGGCTGGAGACATACGATGGATCTCATCGATAAATAAAATGTCACCCTCTTCGATATTGGTAAGGAGTGCCGCTAAGTCTCCTGCTTTTTCTATCATCGGTGCCGCAGTGGTTTTGATATTTGCTCCCATCTCCGAAGAGATAATATTTGCAATGGTCGTCTTACCTAAACCTGGAGGTCCAAAAAAGAGAATGTGATCCAGTGCCTCTTCTCTTTTTCTACTGGCTTCTATAAACACTTTCAGATTTTTTTTGATCTTCTCCTGACCGATATATTCATCCCATGAACTGGGACGAAGTGTCACTTCATAAGAGACTTCATCATCAAAACGTTCTATCTCAACCATACGTTCCATTAATACGTATACTCCGAGCTTGGAAATTCTCTAGATTTGACATCATTACGATAGGCTTCAAGTCCTTCACGCACCTGCTTAGCTCCATCAAAATACTGCTTGACAAACTTCGGTTTAAAGGCTTCAAAGAATCCAAACATATCACTCCAGACAAGAACCTGTCCATCTGTGACATTTCCTGCACCTATACCTATGGTCGGTACAGAGACTGCCTCAGTGATAGCTTTAGCCGCTTCTTCTTTCACCCCTTCAACCACGATAGCAAAAGCACCCGCCGCTTCAAGTGCTTTTGCATCTTCAACCAATGCATCGATGTCAGTCTGGTCTTTTCCTCTTATTTTATAACCACCGTCACTGCGTAAAAACTGTGGCATGAGCCCTATGTGTCCAAGGACTGCGATAGAGTTTTGTGTCAGTGCTTCAACAATATGCGCTCTCTCTTTTCCACCTTCTATCTTTACGGCTTGGGCATTGGTCTCCTGGTATGCTCTTGTTGCATTTTTGACTGCCACTTCAGGTGACGTATAAGTACCAAAAGGCATATCCAATACGATCACAGGCAGTGTTGCACCATTGCATACGGCTTGTGTATGGTAGATCATCTGATCCATGGTTGCAGAAAGTGTGTCTTCTTTTCCTAGAAAACTCATATTGAGACTGTCACCGACAAGTATCATCTCTACTTCACCATCAAAAAGCTGTGCAAAAAGTGCATCATAGGCTGTCACCATGGTAATAGGTTCAACACCTTTCATCTTTGCAATGGTCGTTAAAGTTACTTTTTTTTCTATTTTTGGGGTATGAATACTCATAGTCTTCCTACATAATCAGGTATTTCCTACACGTCTTTGCTTTGCTCCGATCGCTTCGGTTTCAACACTAAAGAGAAGAAATTCTCCTTCTTATCTCAATGTGTCTCATTTTATCTAAAAAATGTATAATAACAAAAATATATTACATATTGTCATAAAAGAGTTCACATTGAAAAATTTAGTTGCATATATTACTACCGGTTTCCCTTCATTGGAATTTACAG
>CALDBH010000059.1 GCA_937938065.1 uncultured Sulfurovum sp.
AATCCTAAAACGATGCCCAATACTAAAACTTTTTTAAATCTTTCGCATCACGTAAAGCTTATCAACAAGCCAAAAAGTGTCGACAGAAAACATGGGGATATTCATCCTGATGGGAATCCTCATTTCCATATAAGTCCGAAAAATATCTTGATTTTGGCAAAAACCATAGAAGAATTTCTTAGTAAAATAGATATGAAAAATAGAGATATCTATAAAAAAAACTATAATAATTTTTCTAAAGTTTGGCATCAGAAAATGGCTTTTTGGAAGAAGAAAATGAAAGACAAAAAGGGCTTGAAAGTCATTCAGTTTCATGATAACCTTGCTTATTTTAATAAAGAGTATGGTCTTTTGAATATAGGAACGATTGAACCTCTCCCAGGGATTCCACCCTCTTCAAAACATACTATTGCAACCATTGAACTTATCAAAAAAGAGAAGCCGTGCTGTATTTTACATGATGTCTATCACTCAACAAAAACAGCTGATTTCATAAGCCAAAAAACCGGTATCAAGGTTATTCTTATGCCACATGATATAGAAGCACTTGAAAATATTGATAATTTGAGTGCTCTTTTTGACTATCTCACAAGTGCAATAAAATGATAGATATTTTGCTAATTCCTATTGTTTTGGTTGTTGTGCTTGTGATGCTTCATGCCTACTTTGGTATGGAAATTTTAAAGCGTGGGATTATCTTTACAGACCTTGCTATTGCTCAGTTTGCAGCACTTGGTTCTTCGATCAGTCTAGGTTATTTTCATGAGGAACACTTTTACATACTGACACTAAGCTTTGCGTTGTTGTGTGCTTTTTTGATCGCTTTTGCTTCGACTAGAAAGCTTCATTTAGAAGCATTTATAGGGATTCTTTATATTTTGGGTGCCAGTGGTATCATGATGGTGCTTGCACACTCCTCTGAAGGTATGGAGCATTTCAAATCGCTTCTTGCAAGCGATATACTTTTTACACCCTTTAATGATGTTTTACAAAGTATTATTATCTATGCTTTCATTGCAATTGCACTTTACTTTGTCTATCCAAGACTAAGCGGGTTTTTTAGGGAACTCTTTTTCTTTTCGCTTCTTGCGATCACAGTCACTTCTTCAGTTTCACTTGCAGGCGTTTTCGTTGTGTTTGTACTTCTTATCGCGCCACCCTTTGTTGCAATTTCGCTAAACGTGAAAAGACCTTTACTTGTCAGTTTTATTTTTGGATGGTTTTTTAGTATTGGTGCAATTGTAATATCTTATTTTTATGATTTGCCGACAGGTTATAGTATTGTTTTTATGGGTGCACTTCTAACTGTTTTCATCGTCATAATAGGATCAAAAAACGAGCAGAAGAATTGATTCATATGGATATCTGTTATTCTAAGTCTACAGATATCTATTCACAACTAGGATTATCTTGATACAAATTTTTTGTTAAGTTATTCGTTTTATCATTTGATTTAGCTGAAATGACAAATTGTTCAATGTTATCTTATTTTGGAGTTATTGTGCATTTTTTTAGATACAATACGTAAAAATAAACACATGGAAAAAACTATGACATCAGCAGAAAAACTCAAAAACCTTTTAGAACTTGAGATCATTCCAGATTTGGAAGTAGCCATAGACGAACTTTTTGCAGCGATTGACAAAGCTAAATCTGCGTCTAAAGAACAAAAAGAAGACTTGGAAGAGATGAGAGAGATGCGTACAGAATGTTTCGCTATCATCGAAGAACTTGGCCGTGATGAGCTTGAAGAAGATGAGATAGAAGAACTTCTTGCTGAACTTGTAGAGATGAAAACAGAGGAGTAGAAGCCTCTTTTCCTCCCGTTACTTTCTTACACTTTCCCCTCCCTCTAACATTTTAAAAATCCACTTAAGGTCATTTTTATCCTATTTAAACTATAGTACGCCATCAACCTCTCGGGGAGCTTTGATCATTTATGGAACACATATCTGATGCATAGCTGAGATAGCAAATGCTTGACCCGTTGAACTTGAACTGGATAATACCAGCGTAAGGAAGAGATTTGTATTTAAATTTTAATTATAAATAATAGTATTTATACCTACTGATTTTCTACTCCTCTTCCCACAAAATACAAACCATATTTTAAGGGAAACAACAATGACAAAACCATATAAAGACACTTTAACCACATCAAATGAATTATTGACGAGAGAACCATTTCCTGCGTCAAAAAAGATTTATCTAAAGGGTGATATCCATAAAGATATTCGTGTACCTGTACGTGAGATCACACTTTCTAATGATACAAAACTAGGTGTATATGACACTTCAGGTCCATATACTGATCCAACAGTTGACATCGATGTAGGAGAAGGAATCCCTGCTATTCGTAAAGAATGGATTTCTGGAAGAGGTGATGTAGAAGAGTATGAAGGACGCATTATGGCTCCTGAAGACAACGGTTACACAACAGACGAACAACTTGACTTCGTAACTGCTGGAGCAACAGGACTTGTAAGAACACCTTTGCGTGCCAAGAAAGGGAAAAATGTTTCTCAACTATGGTATGCAAGACAAGGTATCATCACACCAGAGATGGAATTCATCGCTATTCGTGAGAGCCAAAACCTTGCGATGACTAAAGAGTATCTTCAAGATGAAGAACGTGAGGCAAGACTTAAAGGTGAGAACTTTGGAGCAAATTTACCTGAAATGGTTACACCGGAATTTGTAAGAAAAGAAGTAGCTGAAGGTAGAGCGGTTATCCCTTGTAACATTAATCACCCGGAAGTTGAACCTATGATTATTGGTCGTAACTTCTTAGTAAAAGTAAATGCGAACATCGGTAACTCTGCTACGACTTCGAGCATCGCTGAAGAAGTGGAGAAAATGGTATGGTCTACACGTTGGGGTGGAGATACGGTTATGGATCTTTCAACAGGTAAGAATATACATACAACTAGAGACTGGATCTTGAGAAATTCTCCAGTACCAATTGGAACAGTGCCTATCTACCAAGCACTTGAAAAAGTAAATGGAATTGCAGAAGACCTGACATGGGAAGTGTTTAGAGATACACTCATTGAGCAGGCAGAACAAGGTGTGGATTATTTTACCATTCATGCAGGGCTTCTTTTACACCATGTCCCAATGACAGCTAAAAGAGTAACAGGAATCGTTTCTCGCGGTGGGGCAATTATGGCAAAATGGATGATTCACCACCATAAAGAAAACTTCTTGAACACACACTTTGAAGATATCTGTGAAATTATGAAAACGTATGATGTGACTTTCTCTCTAGGTGATGGTCTACGTCCAGGTTCTGGAGCAGATGCAAATGATGAAGCACAATTTGGTGAACTTGAAGAACTGGGAAGATTGACTAAAATAGCATGGGAACATGATGTACAGACAATTATCGAAGGTCCTGGCCATGTACCAATGCATATGATCAAAGCGAATATGGATAAACAACTAGAAGTATGTCATGAAGCACCATTCTATACACTTGGGCCCTTAACGACTGATATTGCTCCAGGATATGACCACTTTACTTCAGGTATTGGTGCAGCTATGATTGGTTGGTATGGTTGTGCGATGCTTTGTTATGTGACACCAAAAGAACATCTTGGTCTTCCGAACAGGGATGATGTTAAAGAAGGACTTATCACGTATAAAATTGCCGCTCACGCAGCAGATATCGCAAAAGGTCACCCAGGTGCAAGAGCAAGAGATGACGCGATGTCTTTAGCACGTTTTGAGTTTAGATGGGTAGATCAGTTTAACATTGGTCTTGACCCAGACAGAGCTAGAGAGTACCACGACGAAACCATGCCAATGGAAGCAGCAAAAGTAGCTCACTTCTGTTCAATGTGTGGACCAAAGTTCTGTTCTATGAAGATCTCTGCTGAGGTAAGAGAGTATGCAGATAACTTGGGAACTGATGTCGAAACGGCTAAACAACATGGAATGGATGCAATGTCTATGACTTTCCAGGAAATGGGTTCGGAAGTCTATGTTGAAGCAGATAAGATAGAAGAAAAGTAAAATAATGAATATAGGTATTGCAGGTGTTGGTTTAGTAGGCAGGGTGTTAGCACTTAATCTACTACAACGTGGGCACACAGTAACACTTTTTGATGAAGACACTGCCTATGGTGATAAAGCAGCAGGAATCACTGCTGCTGGTATGTTAGCTGTCTTTGCTGAATTAGAGAGTGCAGAGTCTGTCATTTTTGATCATGGAAATCGTTCTATAGCACTTTGGCCTAGTCTGTTAGAACAGATTGGTATTGCCGATGCGTATCAACAAGAGGGTAGTATTATTACGGCACATCCTCA
Organism: uncultured Sulfurovum sp.; assembly: GCA_937938065.1. The sequence goes on from CALDBH010000059.1 coordinate 4,309, forward strand.
AGATTATAATGAGTTAGATCATTTTATAGATACATTAAAGTCCAAGGTAGAAGAAGCTTCAAAAATAGAACTTTTAGATAGAGCTGCACTCAAAGAGCTTGAACCAGATTTAGATCAACATGCTAAAGCTTTCTTTATACCACATGAGGGTCAGGTGGATGCACAGCGTTTTATGAAAGCTTCAAGTGATTATTTACTTACACATCCAGATGTTAAGTGGCACGAAGAGACTAAAGTTACTCATGTCTTAGATGGCACTATTACAGTAGGGGATGAGATAAAAACATTTGATTGGGTATTTGATGCGAGAGGACTTGGTGCTCAAGGGGAAATGGATGATTTACGTGGTGTACGTGGAGAGGTCTTTTGGCTTGATGCACCAGAAGTGAACATTACAAGACCTACACGTATGTTGCACCCACGCTATAAGATATATATTGTACCACGACCCAATAACCGGTACGTTATTGGTGCGACTGAGATAGAGACTGAAGATAAAAGTCCTATGTCTGTACGTTCAAGTTTAGAGTTACTCTCAGCAGTCTATAGTATGCACTCAGGGTTTGCAGAAGCACGTATTGTCAATATGCTTACAAATTGTCGTCCATCATTAAAAGATAATTTACCAAAAATCGAGCATAGTAATAAGATGACACGTATTAACGGTCTTTATCGGCATGGCTATCTTTTAGCACCCGCAGTAGTAGAAGAAGCGTTAAAAGAAGGATTAAATGTATGATAAAAGTATCAGTTAACGGTGAAGTAAAAGAGCTTGAGGAAAATTTAAATGTGGGTCAGATGATAGAAGCACTTGAATATAAAGTAAAAGGTTTTGCTGTAGCGGTCAATACTACTTTTGTACCTATCGCTAAATATGATGAGACAATGATAAAAGAGGGAGATACCATAGATATTTTGGCTCCCGTACAAGGTGGATAAAATGACGAAACATTTAGAATCGAATGATGATACATGGGAAATCGGTGGAAAAACATTAAACAGTAGACTGCTTATAGGCTCTGCACTCTATCCAAGCCCAGCCAATATGGAAGATGCTATTAAAGTTTCAGGTGCCCAAATTGTGACCGTATCTCTGAGACGACAAGCAGCAGGTGAGGGTGGAGGAAACCCATTTTGGGATATTATAAAATCCTTAGGTATAGAAGTATTACCCAATACAGCAGGTTCACACTCTGCCAAAGAGGCTATCACTACAGCCCAGATGGCTAGAGAAGTTTTTGGTACAAACTGGATAAAACTTGAAGTCATAGGTGATCAGTACAATTTACAACCAGACCCATTTGAAACAGTGAAAGCTGCTGAAGTCCTTATAAAAGAAGGGTTTGAAGTTTTCCCTTATACAACAGATGATTTGGTAGTAGCAAAGCGTTTGGCAGATGTGGGGTGTAAGATACTCATGCCATGGGGCTCCATGATAGGTTCTGGGAAAGGACTTATGAATCCAGATAACCTTATG
>CALDBH010000060.1 GCA_937938065.1 uncultured Sulfurovum sp.
ATACGAGGTCAAAGATGTGAATATCACTAAAGCAGGTAGGTATACACTACAATTCAGAGCGGAAGTCGGCGATACGATGGGATATTCTGAAGTATCTGCTTATCTAAAACCATAAAATGTAAACCTTTAAGACAAGGCTGATCCTTGTCTTGATCTTTATCTGTCAATATGACAGATTTTTCTTTTTTATCTTCTACTCTATGCTATACTACTCAACATGAATCAACTCCATATTTATCCAACATCACGAGCATTAAGAACAGTGAGTTCTGAACATAAAGAACAAGATGGCTTTTTACCGGCACTCATGCGTATGGATGAATTTGAACAGCGTGCTATTCTTCTGGAAGATAAAGTACAGATAGATCCACTGCAGCGTATACTTCTTTTACGGGAAGCAGCGAGTTTTCAAGCCTTTGAAGACTTGAAACTGAATATTGAACTGGTAAAGTTTTTTACCAAGAGTGATGCGCTATTTAAATTTTTTGAAGAGTTGGCTGCTGAGCAGATAAGCTTTGATACTTTGGCACAGGCAGATGCGTATGCAGAGTTTGAAACGCATCTTGGTATACTGGAACAGCTTTTTGAGAACTATAGAAAGTTACTTGAGACACAAGGGTTTACAGATAAAGCGTTTATCCCAAATGCCTATAGACTCAATGAGGGATTTTTGCAAGGCTATAAAAGTATAGAGATACATCTAGAAGGGTACTTGAGTCATTTTGAGTTGGAACTTATAGAAAAAATAGCCAAGACAAGACAGATCATCATACACTACACAACCAGTCCATTTAATGTGAAGATGCAAGAACGTTTTGAAACACTGGGTATTATTTTACCAAATCATGTACATGTCAGTTTTGATCTAACAGATAAAAAAATACTTACAACCCACCCCAATGATGCAAAGATAAACGCCAATGTCTTCTCTGTGAAAGAACGAGAAGAACAGATAGCTGTAGCTTTTGTCCAGATAGAAAAGATGGTTCGTTCTGGTATACACCCGGAAGAGATAGTACTTATCTTGCCTGATGAACACTTTAAAGAACACTTTACACTATTTGACACTCATAATAACCTGAACTTTGCAATGGGATATGACTACGCAAATGGCCGTATATACAAATCGCTTGAAGCACTCTATAAGTATTGGCAAAGCTTTGATGCTGAGCATAAATATCTACTGGAACGTTATGGGTTTAACTTTGAATCGGTAGAGAAATTATCTCCCACAAAATGTTGCAAAATAGAGGAGTTTTTTAGTGCTATAGATGGATTTGGTTTGTTAGAGTGTCCACTGCTTGATGGTGAAAAAAAAGAGAAGAGTAATGAACGTGTCTATGAAAAGTATCTGCACCTCATGAAGATATTTGCAAAAGAGGAGATGAGTTTAAAAGAGTGGCTCTTCTTATGGCTTAAAGCACTTTCAAAGATCACTATCGATGATGTACGAGGTGGAATGATCACGGTGATGGGAGTGTTGGAGACCAGAGGAGTGAGTTTTGAAGGTGTGGTCATTGTAGATTTTAATGAAGGCATCGTGCCTGCAACTTCAAGTAAAGATCAGTTTCTTAACTCCTCGGTTCGAGCCTTTGCCAACCTCCCTACTAAAAATGACAGGGAAGCTTTGCAAAAGCAATACTACAAACGTTTACTCGAACAAGCCAAAGAGGTAGCCATACTCTACAGCAGCAGTGACAATAAACTCCCCTCAAAATTCCTTTATGAACTGGGACTGGAAAGCGCAGTACCAACACAAGCCCAATCCAATCTGCTTTATGACCAAGCTTCACAGTTTGTAGAGGAAGAAGATCCTGTAGTAGAGCATTTTAATGCACATGACATTACATGGTCAGCTTCGAGATTGAAAACCTATTTGGAGTGTAAACGAAAGTACTACTATCGTTACATACAAAAGATAGAGGCGAAAAAAGAAGAAGAGCTGAATGAGGGTGCATTTTTACACTTACTCCTAGATCATGTGCATAGAGAAAAAGAGAGTTATGAAAGCAAAGAGGAGATGCAAAAAAATCTAGACATTCTGTTAGAGAAACTACTACCCTTTGATGATGCTCAAACAGCATATAAAAAACTTCTGTGGAAAGAGAAGTTAAAGGGATTTGTTACTTCACAGATAGAGCACTTTAAGGCGGATTGGAGAGTGGTGGAAAGAGAAGTAGAAGTACAAGGAGACATAGGAGGTTTACGCTTCAAGGGGCGCATAGACCGAATAGACCAAAATGCTACGGACACACTTGTGCTTGATTATAAAAGCGGTTCAACAACTGCGGCAAACAAAACCAAGAATCTAGAGAAGCTCACAGATCTGCAAATGAGTATCTACCACCAAATACTTATAGGAAAATACCAAAATATCAATCTGGCGTTCGTTAAAATACTCGAGGGAGGTACTATAGAAGAGATCACAGCCCTAGAAGAGAAAAATGAACTCTTGGCACAACACATTATAGAGCTCAAACAAACAAAGCGTTTTACGGCTGAAAAGTGTGAGGATCTACAAAAATGTAAGTATTGTGAATTTACCTTGATGTGTGAGAGAGGAGAGTATCTATGAGTTTCAAACCTTTTTTAGCCTACTCTGCTTCCGCAGGGTCTGGTAAAACATTTGCTCTTTCGGTACGATACATTTCACTGCTTTTTATGGGAGAATCTCCTAGCTCTATACTGGCAGCAACCTTTACCAATAAAGCAGCAGCGGAAATGCGTCAAAGGGTGGTAGACTCTTTGCGTGAATTGGCTGATGAAAATAATAAACCATTCACTGACGCTATCTGTGTACAGACTGGACTTTCACGTGAGGAACTTTTACTAAAGCAGCCTGAAGTGTTGGCGCGTTTCTTGGCCAGTAGTTCTTACATCGTTACGCTTGACAGTTTTTTCTCTTCCATCTTACGTTCGGCTTCTTTGGAGATAGGATTTGAACCGGACTTTGTCACCAAAGAGCAGGGTGATGATGAACTGGAAAAACATTTCCTTGAAGAATTACAGGCTGAGGGACTGCTCTCTTCTCTTGTAAAACTCTCTATGGATATAGAAGATAAACGTTTTATGAAGATATTTGATCTTATGCAAAACTTTTATAAGGTGGATCCTTTACTACCCAAGCAAGAGGATGGGAATCTTGCTTTAGTCAAACAAGAAGAGGCATGTGATATACTCAGAGTTAAGATGATAAAAGCACTTACAGATGCGGGGGCTTCGGTACGTTGCATGAAGCAGTTTGAAACAAAGAGTATCAAAGAGTTATTCGCCAAATCACTTTTTGAAAAAGAAACTTTAGCAGAACACTCATGGTTTAAAAAAGTAGCCAACGATGAGATAGAAGGACTCTACACTTTTCTCAAAAAAGAGTTAGCCCTGTGGTCACAAGTCAAAGAAGCCATCGTCTTGCATAATCTCTTCAAGATATATGACTACTATAAAAATGCGACTATCACCAATGCAAAGTCTTCTGGTGTATTGAGTTTTGATGATCTGACTTATTTTACCTACCGACTCTTACATGAAAGCCTCAGTAAAGAGTTTTTGTATTTCAAGATAGACTCTAAGTTCAAACATATACTGCTTGATGAGTTTCAAGATACCTCTACTTTACAGTTCTTACTACTGAAGCCGCTCATAGATGAGATATTTGCAGGGCATGGTCAGAGTGAATTTAAGAGCTTTTTTTATGTGGGAGATACCAAACAGTCTCTTTACCGTTTTAGGGGTGGGGTCGAAGAGCTGTTTGATAAAGTGGCGGAACACTATGGAGTGAACATAGAACCCATGGATACCAATTATAGAAGTTCCAGAAATGTCGTAGAACAGGTCAATCGATGGTTTGAGCCAGCAATGGAAAACTATGTACCTCAAAAGAGTAAAGTAGGGGCCTCTGAAGGGTATGTAGAGGTCCTTGAGTCTGAAACACTGATAGAAGAAGCTGTAGGACAAGCCAAAAGACTCTTAGCGTTGGGGGTTGATGTCAATAACATCGCTTTTTTAGTCAGTACGAACAAAGATGGTGTGAGTCTGCAAGAGGCATGTCTGTCCGAAGAGATTTCGACACTTTTACAAACCTCCAGTTCACTCAAGAATCTTCCAAAAATAGCAGCACTTGTTGCAATGGCAGAGTATTTGTTTTATGGTGAGAAGATAGATGCACAAGCACTGCTGTTAAAAGTAGGTAAGTCATTGGAAGATATCGATACTTCTTGGTTCTCAGCATTTATGAGTCCTTTGCAAGTGGTAGACAGACTGGTGAGAGAGTTTGGATATTTCGATGAAGATCTAAACATTTTGAAACTTCTGGAATTCGCATCGAACTTTTCAGACATACCTACGTTTATAGATGAGTTCAGTACTTCTTCCATCTCTGTGGCAGCTAATTCAGCGCATGGAGCAAAGATCATGACGATCCATGGATCCAAAGGACTTGAATTTGAGTATGTCATACTGCTGGATAAACTCACGCGTAAAAATAGTGATAAGTCAGCACTCATCTACCATTATAATGATCAGCTCTATATAGATAAGATACTCTACAGGACCAAAGGTAGAGAAAACTTTGATGAATCGTATAAACGTATTATGGATGCACGTAAAGTCTCAGAACTTAAAGACAGAAAAAATATACTTTATGTGGCTTTAACCCGTGCAGTGGAAGGGCTTATTATTCTTAGAAAACCTAAAGATTCTATTTTTGATGAGATCAATATGGGACCAATGTCTGTGGGCGAGCTTCAAATAGATTCAGCTCACGACACTAAAAAGACCTTACCTGAGACAGTCAAAGAGTTGAGTATCTCAAATTACGGTACACAAGAAGTGCTTTCTGCTGACGAGGAAGAAGAGAAAGATTTTGAGGCTATCTTGTTCGGTACAGCTTTGCATTATACATTAGAGATGTTGGGTGCCTTTGATGGCGAGAGTTTGGATTCTGCTATGATTTCTTTGAAGAACCGTTATGGTCAACAGTTAACTGATGTAAGTATAGAACAGATAGAAGAGCGTATAAAAAACCTTATAGCTGATACAGCATTCCAACAGATACTTGATGGAGCTATAGTCACGAAAGAGCAGTCTCTTAGTTTTGAGGGAGAACTGAAACAAATAGATCTATTGTTGGAGTATGATGATCACTGTTTAGTCATTGATTATAAGAGTTCTAAAAAATATGCGTTGAAACATCAAAAGCAGGTGAGATATTATCAAAAAGCCATACATACCATCACAGGTAAAAGAACAGAAGGGATGATTGTTTATCTATTAGAAGAAGAAATAGAGACAGAAACCTTAAGATAATCTTAATTTAAATAAATTTTAAGGTTAAGTGGGTACAATCCGTCCACAAAAGAACATTTATACAGTAAATAGTTCTATTTAAACAAGGAAAATTCATGAAATTGACATCAGTTCTTAAACCTGCTGACGTGACTCGTGACTGGGTTCTGATCGATGCAGAAGGTAAAACTTTTGGTCGTATCTTAACTGAAGTAGCGACACTTCTTAGAGGTAAACACAAGCCATCATTTACACCAAATGTAGATTGTGGTGACTACGTAGTTATCATCAACGCTGAAAAAGCGAAGTTCTCAGGAGCTAAACTTGAAGACAAAGAGTACTTTACTCACAGTGGTTACTTCGGTTCTACTAAAAGTAAAAAACTTGGTGATATGCTAGAAAACCATACTGAAAAACTTTTCAGACAAGCTGTTAGAGGTATGCTTCCTAAGACTACTCTTGGTAGAGCAATGCTTAAAAAGCTTAAAGTATATGCAGGTGCTGAACATCCACACACTGCTCAAATCAATAAGGAGGCGTAAGCATGGCAACTATTTATGCAACAGGTAAAAGAAAAGCGGCTATCGCTAAAGTTTGGTTGACTCCAGGTAACGGTGAAATGCTTATAAACGGTAAAACACTTGACCAATGGTTAGGTGGACACGAAACACTTAAAATGAAAGTTAGACTTCCACTTGAAGCAACTAAGCAACTTGAGTCTATGAATGTTAGAGCTACTACACTTGGTGGTGGTTATTCTGCTCAAGCGGATGCACTTAAGCATGGTATCACTAAAGCTCTTGTAGAGTTTGAACCATCTTTCAGAGCAATTCTTAAGCCTATGGGACTTCTTACTAGAGACTCAAGAGTAGTTGAAAGAAAGAAACCAGGAAAGAAAAAAGCGAGAAGATCTCCACAGTTCTCAAAAAGATAGTCGATACTTTTCGACTTCTTTTCCCAAGGTTTTTCCTTGGCACTTTTTGCAAGGGCTTTTCTCTTGCAAAATCTACATTTTACAAACTCACACTTTTTATTTATCAAGCTAACAACTCTTAAAGTAAAGTATCTATAATCACGCATATATAAAACCTGATATCAATATAGATAAGGCTATGGTATACTGGCTTACTTTGGAATAGTACCGAAAGAAACAATAATTTAATTGTCTATAAATAGGTATCTTGGAGAGACCAAGATACACAGCTGTTTTAGTGGCTTTTGCTTACTACGATTAGCATCTTAATGTTGATCACTATAAATCTAATAAATTGCCAAATCTTACAGGTTCTCATCGCTCTTGCGAATTTTCCTGGGATCATAGTTAAGTTAAATTGTTCATTTTGAAAATTGACTTCTTCATCTTTCATTTTATCTCCTTTTTTTCTATAATAATTTTTTCACGTGTAAACTCAGATTGAGCTTACTCAGGGATTAAAGTCCAACCTGGCTTGAGTTTTGCTTTATAGATGAACATATGGTGTAAGATATGTTTGATCCAGTGACCCGCAAGACCGATCTCTCCAAATGTATAGTCTGTATCACGACCTGTTCCAGGGTACTTTTCAAAGTCTGGTACAACAGGATAGACTGTCATCGCTGCGGCTTGACCATCAAAGATACCTTTACCTGCAGATGCAACACACGCCGCACCCATTTCTGCCATAGAAGCTTCATGAAGATGTGCTTTTTCTCCATTTTTAATCATATCACATACAGAGTGAGCTACTGCTTTACCGATGATACCGGCAGGCATACCTGTTCTTGGTGGTGTAGGATTGATCGGTGTTCCGTTTGGTGAACTCATAGGTTTAGAGATAAGGTGTGGTGGTGCAAAGGCGATACCACATGCAAAGATGTTAGAAAATGATGGGTTTTGGTATGTTCTTGGCCAGTCAGATGCTCTCCAGTTCTCATACGCACCTGCATCATATTTTGCATCTACTTTCATAAATCCGTTTGGCGCAAAGAGTGTATCAGTCATGTCTGATCCATCTTTAGCATAGGCTTTAAGACCTACACCTGCAAATGGAGGGATAAGCATAGAGAAGTCAAACTCCTCTTCACCCATAGATCCATCAAGAAGTTCATAATGGATTTTACCTGCTTCTACTTTGTGAACATGTGCCCCGATGATCCATGGGACATTTCTTTCAGCATAAAGAGATTCAGCAAAAAGTTTAGAACTTACAGCGTAACCTCCCACTTTCATGTGAAGACCACCCATACCAAAGTCACCCAGAAATGATTCATTTGAAATCCATTTGATATCTAACATATCACGGATACCCGCTTTTCTAGCTTCATGCTCAACGTTAAAGATGTACTCAAACGCAGCACCTTGACAGGTACACATACCATGACCTGTACCTACAAGAAGTTTTTGTCTTTCACCTGCTTTGGCTTTTTCAAAAACTTTTTTAAGCTCCTCATTTGCATGTACTGCATGATCTGCAGTACATACAGAAACGGTATGTTCTCCGAGTTCTCCTTTTCCATTACCCAAACCTGGTGTAGCATCAAAGTTAAGCTTAGGTCCAGTGGCATTGATAAGATAATCATAAGTCAACTCTTCAGTTTGACCTTTTGTAGCTTCTTCTGTAGATTCTATCACAATGTATGGAGCATCACTGTCAGCTTTACCGTTAGGATGGATAGAGATAGCTAATGCCTGTCTGTAGTCGATCCCAGCTTTTTTATAGATCGGTGCAAGAGGGAACACAACGTCCTCTTTTGTCATTTGTCCTACACCCACCCAAATGTTAGACGGAATCCAGTTCCATTGAGAGTTTGGAGTAACTACCACCACTTCATGCTCTTTTCCAAGCCATTTTCTTGCAAATGTTGCAGCAGTGTGTCCTGAAACACCACCACCCATTACTATTATTCGTGACATACTCTTCCTTTTAGATCCATAAGTATGATCACTTATGGTTAAATTAATTGTTCCATTAAGTGTAAGACAGTGATGATTAAATCAAAATTAAAATTAGTATATTTTATTAAATTGATTAAAAATACTTATGAATTTTAAAGAATGAGCGTTTTATTAAGTCTTTTTTATGACTTTTATTTTTCCTAAAATTTATAAATTAGATTTATGAAATTAGGAGTAATAATCTACGAATTCAAAATATGCTAGAATAACTCTAAAATTACGCCTAAAGACACTGAATGACAAACTTATTTGACATTATTATGACACCTGTCCGCGCTATTAGAATGCGCTATATTCCACTACTTCTTATTTACTTTGCCTATGGTGCCAGTGGATTTGCAGCGGTAGCGGAGACGTTTTGGGTGAAAGAACAACTGAACCTTTCTGCAGAAAATCTCATATCTCTTGCGGTATGGCTGACTGTACCATGGACAATTAAAATGATCTTTGGTCAGATGGTAGACTCCTTTTCTCCTTTCGGATCTAACCGGAAGATCTATGTCTATATAGGTGCACTGCTTATGGTGTTTGGTACAACACTCATGATAGGATTGGTTTCCGATGCTGTCTGGTTGGCTACATATACGAAAGAGAAAGTCTATATATTTGCATCTGTCATCTCAGTAGTAGGTTTTGTACTACAGGATGTCGTAGCCGACACCATGAGTACAGAAGTGGTAGATAAAAGTCAAACAGATGTTGAGATAAGAAAAGAGTTGGCCATGATTCAAGTCCTTGCCCGACTTTCTCTGGGATTGGCTATCTTTTCTGTGGCAGGATTAAAAGGATGGCTTGCTGAAATATATAGCTATGAGACGATGTTTAAGATTTCATTATTTATCCCGGCACTTTCCATTATAGGAGTGACATTTGTAAAACTGAACCCTGTAGAAAGTTCACCGCTCAATAAACAGATCTTTTTTGGTGGATTTTTCTTTGCTGTTTTTGTGGTACTTATAGGATACAACGAAGTGCCATACTCTCAGGAAATAGTCTTTTTCGTTTCTTTGGGTGTGGTACTCTATTTTCTTCGTACGCTTATCATAGACTTGGACCCAGATACCATCAGACACATACAGATGGCAATGATCGTCATCTTTGTGTACAGAGCGATGCCAAGTGTAGGACCGGCACTTACATGGTGGGAGATAGATGTCTTAGGCTTTGACAAAGCATTTTTTGGTACCTTGGGACAAATAGGTGCAGCATTGGCACTTGTAGGTATGTGGATCAGTTCGAAGTTTATTGTGAATCAAGCCATAGGGAAAGTTCTGATTTGGATGACGGTGATAGGAAGCGTTTTATCTTTACCTGTTTTAGCCATGTATTACGACATCCATACCATGCTTGGTATCGATGCAAGAACGGTGGCTCTTGTCGATACAGCAGTAGCTTCACCTTTTGACTATATTGCAGGGGTATTGATGTTGACCTTGGTCGCTATCTATGCACCGGAGGGTCGTAAAGGTACGTGGTTTGCACTAATGGCCAGTCTTATGAACATTGCACTTAGTGCAGGAGGACTGTTAAGTAAATATCTCAATAAAGTCTTTATCATGACCAGAGAAATTAAAGAAGATGGAAAGGTAGTAGTACCTGCAAATTATGATGATCTGGGTATGTTGCTTTGGGTAGCGATTATTGTTGGTTTTATTGTTCCTATTGTGACTATTCTAAAGTTCAATCCAGACCCAAGTATCAAAAAAAAGAATCTAAAAAAGCATAAAAATATTAGATAGGCTTTAGAACATAGATTAGTTGTATATATATTAAAAGAAGAGAAAAAAATGGTTATATTATTTGATTTAGACGGAACACTGATAGACTCTACAGAAGCGATACTGGAAAGTTTTGGAGTAGCATTTAGCACATTTGGTGCACCTGTACCAGATGACGAGCACATTAAAGCGGAGATAGGACATCCTTTAGATGTGATGTTCGCAACGCTTGGTGTAGAGGATATGCATGTAGATGCACATGTACAAGCTTATAAGATGCATTATAGAAAAATTTCATGTGCAAAGACTGTATTGCTTCCTGAAGCAAGAGAAGCGGTGGAACTAGCAAGTCAACATGCTACTTTGGGTGTAGTGACGACCAAGACAGCCAAATATTCCATAGAACTTTTAGAACATATGGGACTGATGTCATATTTCGATGTATTAGTAGGTAGAGAGGATGTGGAAAACCCAAAACCTCACCCGGAACCTATTTTCAAAGCTTTGTCAAAATTACAAAGTGATAAAAATAAGTATTGGATGATAGGTGATACACCAATGGATATTTTGGCAGCCAAAGCAGCGAACATCAATAGTGTTGCTGTGACATGCGGATATGCAGATGAAACCTCGCTATCAGAGCATACTGATAATGTATCTAAGACGGCACTTGAGGCTGTGAAATTCATCACGCTATTATAAGATCATAATGGAATATATACTTTGACTTTTTCTAGGAGGTATTGTGAAAATAAATATTGAACTATTTCAAGCACTGAACCAGGATGAGACTAACAGACTTTACAAAATTTCTTCCCTTAAAGAGTACAAGAAGGGGAATATTATTTTTTATGAAGGAGATCAACCCAAGAGGCTAAAACTTTTATTAGATGGCATTGTTAAAGTATACAAAGTTGATTCTAAAGGCAAGGAAGTAATCTTGCATTTTTTTCAGCCTCAGACACTCATAGCCGAAACAGCACATATGCAAAAAATCAACTATCCCGCTACAGCAATATGTGAAACTGACTGTAAACTACTCGAGATCGACTATGCGTTATTTGAAAAAGATTTTTTACGTAATCCGGAAATAAGTCTCAAAATCATCCAGTCTCTTTCCAAGAAAGTCAAGGCCCTACAAAATGTTATCACAACAAACCTGACTATGGATACATTTAGCAGGATCTGCAAATTTATCTATGAAAATGAAAATCATATAAATGAACTATCACATAGAAAAATTGCCGCTATCTTAAATATAACCCCAGAAACACTCTCCAGAAATCTTTCGACTCTAAAAAAAGATGGGATTGTCGCTGTGAATAATCGTAAAATAGAAATTTTGGATAAAGATCGCTTATTTACTGTTGTTGATTTGAATCAATGAGTTAAATCACTTATTCCTATATCATTCCTGCTATATGTTCATAGTCATATTAAAACGATATGAACATTTTCAAAATAAAGGATGAATATAATGAGTATGTTTTGTTACCAGTGTGAAATGAGTACACCAAACGGATGTGGTTCAACTGGAGCCACTGTTGGTACCTGCGGAAAGGACGAAAATCTTTCCCGCCTTCAGGATATAATGATTTTTGGCCTAAAAGGTCTCAGTGCCTACAGAGAGCATCTTAATGAGCTGAAGCCAGAAGAGACAAAAGGTGTCGATGATGTGATGAGTGAAACACTCTACTTTACACTGACCAATGTGAACTTTAATTTTGATGATCATATTAAGCAATTGATGAAGGTAGGAAGCGCTGGAGTTGAAGTGATGGATAAGCTTTCAAATGCCCATACAGGCAAATTTGGTATTCCAACACCTGTTACAGTACCTCAGAATAAAGTCGAGGGGAAAGCGATTCTTGTGAGTGGTCATAATCTGGATATGATGGAGCAACTACTTAAAGCCACTGAAGGTAAAGGGATCAATGTGTATACGCATTCCGAAATGCTTCCTGCCCATGGCTATCCTGAACTTAAGAAATATTCTCACTTAAAAGGGAATGTGGGTAAAGCATGGTTCGATCAAGTAGAACTCATGAAACGCTTTAAGGGGACTTTTGTCGTTAACACCAACTGTATTATTCCTCCTAAAAAAGATGCTGACTATGTAGATCGTGTATTTACTTATAAGATTGTTGGTATTGAAGGTGGAACTCCGATTGAAGATGATAATTTTGACGAGTTGATTGAAAAAACACTTCAATGTGAAGATACAAATATGGATGACAATCTCTCTCTTGTGACAGGACATCACTATAAGACGATCCTCACACTGGCACCTCAAATCCTGCAAGCAGTTGAAGAGGGAAAGATCAGACAGTTTTTTGTTATTGCCGGATGTGATGCCCCAGGAAAAGCAGGAAACTACTATAGAGAGATGGCGGAAAGTCTCCCAGAAGACTGTGTCATTATCACATCAAGTTGCGGAAAGTTCAGATTCAATGATATTGATTTTGGAAATGTGCCTGGAACCGGAATACCGCGTTACCTAGATTTGGGACAGTGTAATGATTCCAACGGTGCAGTGGAAATTGCCAAAGCGGTAAGTGAAGCGCTTGATACACCTATCAATGACCTTCCAGTCTCCATTGTTCTTTCTTGGATGGAGCAGAAAGCTGTTATTATCCTTCTTGCACTCTTTAGTTTGGGTATCAAAGATATCTATCTTGGTCCAAAGCCACCACAGTTTGTAAATGAAGATATCTTTAACTTTTTAGCTGAAAACTTCAGTCTTCATTTAACGGGTGATGCAAAAGAAGATTTGAAAAATTTGCTGATTGAAAAGGTAGTATAAATCACTTTTTCATAATAACTGAGTTATGATAACTAGGAGCATTAAGATTATCAATATCCGTTCAGCTTTTATTTACGGAGGATTCCTCCTCCGGAATCCATTCACTTTGTCTTCAAACTTCGACGTCTTCCTTTAACCCCACAAATTCTTAAAATATTTATAGTGTTTAGTTCTATTAGTAAATCTCGCTATAATCAAAAAAATATTATGAAGGAAACCCTATGCCATTATTAGACAGTTTTACGGTGGACCATACAAAGATGATCGCTCCAGCAGTGCGTGTTGCTAAAAAGATGAGTACTCCAAGCGGTGATGATATCACTGTGTATGATCTACGCTTTTGTGTACCTAATGAGGAAACATTATCACAAAAAGGTATTCATACTTTGGAACACCTTTTTGCCGGTTTCATGAGAGATCATTTGAACAGTAAAGATGTAGAGATCATAGATATTTCCCCTATGGGATGTCGTACAGGATTTTACATGTCACTACTTGGTTCACCTAAAGCCAAAGAGGTTGCCAAAGCGTGGAAAAAATCTATGAAAGATGTCCTTGAAGTTGAAAGTAAAAAAGACATTCCTGAACTTAATGTCTATCAGTGCGGGACCTATAAGATGCATTCATTAGGTGAAGCACAATTGATCGCACATAATGTA
>CALDBH010000061.1 GCA_937938065.1 uncultured Sulfurovum sp.
CCCATTGCTCTTCTGAATGTTTTCAGTGTAGCCTGTATTGTGTCACTGCCCTCTTCAAGTTCCGCTACTGTGTAGTAAAGCAAGTAAGGGAAGATCGCGGCTGCACCAAAACCGATCATACATGCTGCAGAGTGTGGGTCAAATACTTCACCTGTTACCGCTACCATACTTGTCAAGTGTCTAAGGTTAGCATTTAAAAGCTCCTGGCTCAAACGCCCGATAACCATAGCCATAGGAATAACCTTAGTATTTTCATCAAGCTTTCTATCATCAAGGATAACTGTTCTTACACCATTATCTCTTACATCTGTAATGACTGTTTGTACAAGTGCATCTAGGCTCGCTTTGAGGTCTGTTGTATAGGTAGTATCATACTTTCCAACTTTATATGCAGGATCATACTTCTCATTTGTTTCGTCTCCAAATTCCTGAAGAATACAAAACTTCTCTGCAGACATAAGAGGTAGTACTGTTTTAAGTCTTTTGGCATGTTCTGGACCATCAGCAAGTACGTTTCTTTTTTCACCAAAACCTGTATTTAGACTCATCACTGTTTTTTCACGGATAGGATCTATAGGAGGGTTGGTAACCTGTGCAAACTTTTGTTTGAAAAAGTCAGTAAAGTTTCTCTGCTCTGTTGAGAATGCAGCGATAGGAGTATCATCGCCCATAGCACCTGTCGTTTCTTTACCCTCAGCGATCATAGGTCTGATCACTTCTCTGATCACTTCAAGTGTATAGTTGAAGTAACGTTGTCTAGCTTCCATATTACCATATACAATTGACGATTTTGGTACTACAGCCGTTGGTACATGTTCTTGAAGATAAGACATGTTCGAAGTCAGCCATTTATCATAAGGATTACCCGCTTTGATATAATCATCGATGTCACCTGTTTTAAGTACTTTACCATGCTTAAGATCGATTCCCATCATTTCACCAGACTGCAGTCTTCCTCTCTCAACAATATCTTCTTCAGGGATCTGAAGTACGCCATACTCAGAAGAGATAAGCAGTCTGTTGTCTTTGGTTCTAATGTATTTAGATGGTCTAAGTCCATTTCTGTCTATCACACAACCAATGTAACGACCATCTGTCATACTTACTGCCGCAGGCCCATCCCAAGGTTCAAAATGGGTACTTGCATACTCATAAAATGCTCTAAGGTCAGTATCCATGTGTGGTGCATTATGCCAAGGTGCGGGGATCAAAGAACGTGCTGCTTTAAAGAAATCAACACCATTCACACGTAAAAATTCCATAAAGTTATCTAAACTTGCAGAGTCACTCATGCCGTTTTGGATAACATTTGTGAGTCTTGTCATCTCTTCATCTGTAAATACATCTGATTTTACTGCTGCCATTTTGGCTGCCACATTGAATCTGTTTGCTGTCACGGAATTTATCTCACCATTGTGGGCTATCATTCTGAACGGCTGTGCAAGTTTCCACTGTGGAAGGGTATTGGTTGAGAAACGTTGGTGGAAAAGACAAAATGAGATTTCAAAATCTTCATTTGCAAGGTCTTTGTAAAACTCTTTAATGTGCGTAGGCATCACAAGTCCCTTGTATGAGACTACTGCTGTTGAAAATGAAGGAATATAAAAAGTCGGATCTTCGATAAGCTCAGCTTCTATTTCTTTACGAGAAAGATAGACTAACGCTTCAAATCTATTTGCAGCCACTGCTGATTTAGGTGAAACAAATACTTGTTTCATGGTTGGCAATGATGCCAATGCCTGTTCACCAAGAGCATTGGTGTCTACAGGTACAGTACGTGTGTAAAGAACTTTAAGGTCATTGTTCTCACATACTTTGTTGATCACATCAAAATCAGTTTCATTGTTTGAAAAAACCATCGCAACTGCATAAGTCTCAGGTAATTCTACACCATCTGCTGCTGCTTGCTTGTTGAAAAACGATTTAGGAAGAGAAAGCAAAAGGCCAGAACCGTCTCCTGTCTTACCATCTGCTGCTATAGCCCCTCTATGCATCATACGTGACAATGAAGTAACAGCATCTTCCAAGTTTTTGTGTGACGGAGTATTGTCGATAGACGCTAAAAGCCCAAATCCACAATTATCCTTAAACGAAGTAAATAAATCTCTCATATCCTAACCTTAAAAGTAATATAAAAAGAACATCATATAGTGTTCCTGTAATGGGGTGGATTATACTTAAATGTACGTTAAAGGCTGTTTAAGGCTTAGTTAAGCCCATACAGTCGTGCATTTGCACTGCTCTGTTTTTAACATCATTTTGACTATAATTAAATAAAGGGAACTTCTATTAGATCCTAAAATTATTGGAGTGTATTATCAAAGGTTTTATACTTTCTGTCAGAAAAGCCAAAAATGAAGACTCTATAGCGCTTGTACTTAGCCCTACGGAAGTAAAGACATATTACCGGTTTTTTGGTGCAAGACATTCCATTTTACAGCTTGGAAACCTTATAGATTTTGAGGTGGAAGGGGAAGGGAGCAGCTTTCTTCCCAGACTGCGTTCACTCTCTCATATGGGTTTTCCATGGCTCTTTGATAAAAACAAACTCCTACTGTGGCACAATTTCATCAAACGCTTTGAACCGCATCTCAAAGACACTGAAGAGATAGACTCTTTTTACTTTGATCTACTGCTTTCTGCTGCCAGAAAATGGGATAAGCAAAACCCTAAACGTATCGTCTGTGAGTCTTACATCACGCTGCTTGAATATGAAGGAAGACTTTATCCTGAAGAAAATTGCTATATTTGCGAGCAACGTATAGAAGAAGAGATCGCACTTATGCAGTCTTTTAAGCCTGCCCATCCTGCATGTCTCTACAGTGCTGCCCTGCCTACCAAAAAAGTGTTGGATTTCTTTGAGAGTAAAAAAACAGTATTTCTGGAAGACCATGAAGTGGACTATCTTTTTGAGATCGTAATGAAAGGGCTGTAATATACAACCCCACTATGATCATAATCTAAAATAGGCTCTCTCCAGTGCCTCACTGAAAGTAGGATGCCCCATAATGGTCTTTTTCGCTGAATCCACAGTCATCTCTCCTGCAAGTGCCATTGCCACAGGTGCGATGAGTTCTTCTGCATCAGGTGCTAAGATCTCAGCACCCAAGATCAATCCTTTTTCATCTGCATAGGCGATCATTGCACCGCCACTCGAGTGATGAAATGCAGAACCGGTAAAGTGATTTAGTGTGATCACACTCTCTTTGAAAACAACAGCATTCTTCTCCAAAGAATATTTGTTTTGTCCAACGGTAGCATAGCTCATCGGTAAAGTATGGATAAAGTGCACTACATGATCAAGATTGAGCTTTTGAGGCTTTTTACCTAATATCTGATTGGTTACATTCAATGCCTGTGCCCTTGCAGCGTGTGCCAATTGTAACTTACCATTACAATCACCAATGGCAAAATGTTTTGCAAGCGTTGTTTCAAAAAATGCATCCGTTTCTATACCTCTGTTTACAGTAATCTCATCTGTTGCGATGACATCTGTATTGGGGTGACGTCCTGTTGCAACGAGCATCTGTTCATAATAACTGGAAGTACCATTGTCAAAAGTGACATGTACCCCTTTTGTCGTATTTTCAGCGGAGCTAACCACGTGGTTCTTAAGATGCGTTATACTCAGTTTTGTTATCTGTTTGACCATTGCACTTTGGATAAGTGGATGTGATTTTTCTAAAAGTGTCTCATCACGGGAAATGAGTGTCACATGCACACCCGTTGAAGCAAAAAAACTTGCCATTTCCAAACCGATAGCCCCGTCACCATAAATGGCTATCTCTTTAGGCAATTCCTGAAGTTCAAGTACATCATCACTTGTGAGAATAGCCTTCCCATCATATGCTATACCATCAGGGATAAAAGGGGAAGAACCCGTTCCTATGACGATATGCTCCGCCTCATATATCTTTCCTTCTACTTCAACTTTATGTGCTCCTATGATATGCCCTTTACCCTCGATCAGTTCAAATTGGGCACATTGTGCTGTGACTGCTTTGGTTGCACTGCTGATAAGTTTGTCTTTTTTTGCAGTCAGTATTTTCATATCAAGTGTGAGCTCACCGCTAAAAACACTCTCTTTGCTTTGACGGATCGTATTGGCATGATGTAGAAACATTTTGGAAGGTATACATCCTTTATGCAGGCAAACACCACCCATTTGATCAAGTGATGTTTCAATAAGCGCTACTTTAAGTCCATGTTTTGCAGCAACAACGGCTCCAGCATAATTAAGCCCACCGCCAATATAAATAATGTCGTACATTAAAACTCCTGACAAATAAGATTCTTCTATGATTATACTCTCTCACTATTATACTTCAGAAAAAATTTAAAAACCCACTGCTTAACGAGATATAAAGTGCAAAAAAAGTACGATAATATAGATAGAAACATTTAAAAGGATATCATTTTGAAAAAAACCTTACTAGGTTTAGTACTCATACTATCACTCAATGCAGGAGACACAATGAAACATATTTATGATTTTAACGTTGCGACTATCACAAGAAATGAACAATCAATGGCAATCTACAAAGATAAAGTGCTCCTTATCGTCAATGTAGCCAGCGAATGTGGATTTACACCCCAATATGAAGGTCTGGAAAAACTTTACAAGACTTACCATGACCAAGGTTTCGAAGTACTGGCATTCCCTTGTAACCAATTCGGAGGGCAGGAACCAGGTGCAGAAAAACAGATACTGAACTTTTGTAGAACGAACTTCGATGTCACCTTCCCTCTTTTTGCGAAGAT
>CALDBH010000062.1 GCA_937938065.1 uncultured Sulfurovum sp.
GCCTCTGCATACCCTAGTTCCTGAGACTCTTTGAGTATCTCATCATACTGTGCACCTTCGTTGATCATCTTTGTCAGCATATAGTTACATGTACCAGTCATAATACCCTGGATAGAGTCTATATGGTTTGCAGAGAGTCCGTTACGCAATGCACCGATAATAGGTATACCGCCAGCAGTACTTGCTTCATACATCAAAGGGATGTCACCGGCTATCTCTTGAAGTTCATAACGATGATATGCAAGAAGTGCTTTGTTCGCAGTCACCACCGATTTACCGTTTTCAAGTGCTTTTTTTACAAGTGCATACGGTTCTTCAACCCCACCCATCAATTCTACAACAATGTCTATCTCAGGGTCATTTACAACATCTAGAGGATCGTCACTTAATTTAATACTCACCCCTCTGTCTTTAGAAAGATTCTTTACCACACCTGCTTTTACAAGGATCTTTTTACCGGCTCTTGCTTCAATGATGTCACCGTTTTCTTCAAGTATCTTTGCAACACTTGCACCGACAGTACCTACACCTAAGATTCCTATTTTAACCATTGTTTTTTGCCTCTTCCAGTTCTTTTAAGTATTTTTTGATGTTTTTCGCTGCCTGGCGAATACGCTTTTCATTTTCTATGAGCGCGATACGCACGTACTCATCACCATATTTACCAAATCCTATACCAGGACTCACAGCAACATCAGCATGAATAAGAAGCTGTTTTGCAAATTCCAAAGAACCCATCTCTCGTGCTATCTCAGGGATTTTCCCCCAGATGAACATGGATGCATTTGGTTTTGCCAATGGCCAACCTGCATTTGTAAAGGCTTCTATCATCACATCACGTCTTTTTTCATATCGAGGGATAATCTGCTCATCAGGAATATACCCATGTTCATCAAGTGCCACAGTTGCAGCTACCTGAACAGGAGTGAACATTCCATAATCCAACCATGACTTAATACTTTGGAGTGCACCGATAAGTTTTTTATTCCCTACAATGAAACCTACTCTCCAGCCAGCCATATTGTAAGATTTTGAAAGTGTATAAGACTCAACAGCTACATCTTTAGCACCCTCTACACTCATGATAGATGGTGTTTTATATCCGTCAAATGTGATATCAGCATATGCAATGTCTGAAATGATATAAAAACGTTTCTCTTTCGCAAGCGCTACCAGTCTCTCATAAAATTGAGGTGTAACCGTCGCCGTACTTGGATTATGAGGAAAGTTGACCACCAAAAACTTTGCTTTTGGAATAGAGTTGTCTAAATGTTCTTCAACATCAGCTAAAAATCTGTCTTCATCGACTTCAAACGTTTCTTCATTAAAGATAAGGTGCATCTTCTCAACATTTGCACCCGCTAAAATAAATGCTTGAGAGTGTATTGGATAGGTAGGATCCGGAACGATAGCAACATCACCAGGGTTAGAGATCGCTTGCACCAAATGCACATAGCCCTCTTTACTTCCCATCGTTGCAACGATCTCAGTATCTGGATCCAAGTCTGCATTATACTTACGTTTATACCACTTGCTCATCGCCAAACGAAGTTTATAGATCCCTTTACTTACACTGTAACCATGTGTTTTTGGTCGCTGCACAGTTTCACATAGTTTATCGATGATAGGTTGTGGCGTCGAGGCATCAGGGTTTCCCATAGAAAAATCTATGATATCCTCGCCTTTTCTTCTTAATTCCATTTTAAGGTCATTGATCTCTGCAAAAAGATACTTAGGTAACCGGTTTATTTTGTCAAATTGAATTTCATCAAACATGCTTTTCTCGCTTTAAAATTTTTTTCATTTTTACCATTAGTCCCATCCATCCTGTACTAAAATTGACTTACAGGCTCAATAGAAACATTCACTTCTTTTTCAAGAGTTTCACTACTTTGTATACTCTCCTGAACAACAACATCTTCTACTGTTTTTTCTACCACTGCATTTGTATTCGTATCAATGGCCACTACATTAGCGATACTTAGATCTTCTACAGTCATCTCTTTTTTCTTCTCTTCAGTTTCTATCACAACAGTTTCTATCATTTGCTCATCCATAAAAGGAATAAGTTCACTCAAATGTTTTTTATCAAACTGTGTAAAAAAATACCAAGAAGCATAAGCCAAAAGAGCCAAAATAATGAATAAAAACAGTTTTGATTTCCCTTTTTTCTCTTCTTCAACAGGAATGACTACTGTAAAATTATTTTCTTCTGTCTGCTGAGAGTAGTGAGTTAATGCTTCTTCTCTTAATGCACTGAGATCTGCTTTATACTCTCGTTCCAAAATAGAGATAAAACCTAAAGTTTTAATCTTTTTTAGGGCATCAAAATTTGCAGCCAAAAGATTTTCAAGATTATCTTCTGATATCTTTGTCTTTTGACTGATGCCTTTTATCGTATTTTCTTCAAGTATCTCATTTAATTGCATAACCCATCCTATGTATTAAAATCGCTGCAGCTGCACTCACATTGAGTGAGTCAAATGCATGTTTCATCTCTATCGATACAGTATGATTCAATTTAGCCATGACCTTCTTGGAGAGTCCCTTGCCCTCACTTCCTAAAACAAGAACACGCCTTGTGTCAAATGTTATATCTTTCACATTTTCTCCATCCATAGAGGCACCATAAAAGGTAAATCCAAGTTGCTGGAGTTCATTAAATGTATCTAAAATATTGGGTGCTATCATAAAAGGCATATCTAACATAGCACCAGAGCTCGTACGTGCGATGGCAGCAAAATTAAGCTGCTTCACTCCTGTAGCGATGACAGCATCTGCACCAAGCGCGTATGCCGATCGTACAATGGCCCCTATGTTTCCTACATCCGTTAAGCCATCAAGTACCACAATAAAATCATTCTTCTTGATCTCAGGCAGAGAACTCTGTTCAAACTCGTCCATCTCTACAAGTAAGCCTTGGTGATTTCCACCTTTACTCATAGATTGTGCCCACTTCTCTTCTAAAAACTTGATACTATCATGGTATTTATGAAATAGGTCATTAGGGAGTATCCCTTTCTTAGCAACATAAACGGTTTTTATTTTCTCTGAATGATGCTCTAGAGCATGTAAACAGACTTGTTTTCCATATATAATCATAGTAATGATTTTACCTTTTTTTTGCTTTTAAGGTGTTAAGAAGAGTGTGTGAGTTCGCTATACCATTCTTTGACGCTCTTGTCACTGAGATGAGCAAGGAGTTTTGCTTTAGGTTTAGGGGGTAGATCCAAGCTTAGAACCTCAGTAAAACTAAGACTTTTTTCTACACTCTTTTGGGCTTTTATGATGACTACCCACTCACCGCGTATGGTCAACTCCTTGAACTGTTCATTGAGTGATTTAGCCGTACCGCGATAGTATCTTTGATACTTTTTACTGATCTCTTTTGCTAAAAAAAGCTCTCTTTCTTCATCCAAGATCAGGATTTCATTTAAAAGCTTATCCAAACGATGAGGCGCCTCATACAGTACGGTATTGTAACCATTGCTCATCGCTTCACTCAAAGCAGAGCTTCTCTCTTTGCCTTTATGCGGTAAAAACGCGTAAAAAAGAAACTTCCCTTCTTCAAAACCGCTTGCAGCATAGGCAGTGGTCACAGCAGATGGGCCGGGAAGCACATCGTAGGGCATGTTATGTTCTTGGGCATATGCCACAAGTATTTGTCCAGGGTCTGAGATAACAGGCATCCCCGCATCACTGACATAGACAACCTCTTTCTCCTCTAAACTGCTCCCAAATTCTTCAAGTCTCTCTTCACCATTGTGTTCATTGAAAGAATAAAACTCTGCATCAGGATACGCCATATCAAACCGCTCTTCGAGTAAACGTAAAAGCCGTTTGGTCTGACGTGTATCTTCACATAAAAAGAGTTCTGCTTTTTCAAAAAGCTTCATAGCTCTGATCGTAATATCTTGTGGATTTCCAATAGGTGTAGGGATAAATGTTAACATAATAGGTACTTTAATGTTTGAAGAGAATAAGTGCTTGCTAAATGGTCAAGCAAACTTAGCATAAGTGAAAGCATAGAGAGCGATGCTCTCTATGTCATTAGGATTAACCTAATTTATATTTGCTTTTAAACTTCTCTACTCTACCAGCAGCATCAAGAATTTTTTCAGAACCTGTAAAGAATGGGTGACATTCGTTACAAATATCAATACTCATCTCTGCTTTTTCTGTTCTGATCTCAAACTTGTTACCACAAGCACATGTAACTGCACACTCAACGTAATCTGGGTGAATTTCTTTTCTCATTTTCTAACCTTTTAGTTTATTTGGTGACAGGTAACAAGCCTGTTCTAGTCGATGACTCTTCCTTTCTCTGAGAAAAAGGGGCATTGCAACGCTCTTCTGGCGAGACAATATAGGGCGAAATTATATCTAAATAATTTTAAAGAATTATAAATCACCCTTTATCACTGTAAGAGCGACTAAAAATCGTCATCATCTGCAAACTCTCTTTCTACCTCTCTTTGATACGCTTCATCTTTCTCTTTTTGCAGTTGTGCATCTGTTAACACTGCTTCATGCAGAAACTCCCCAAAGAATGTTTTAGGCTCTGAATTCGCTAAAAAGAGGTATGTTCCCACAATAAGCCCGGTCACGGTTAAAAAAGTAATCACTTTTTGTACCGGATTAAAAGTTTGTATAGGCTCTTTTGTACGTACTTCACATACACCTCCAGGACAATGTACCGGATCCAGTTTAGTGAAAACTTTGTAAAATTTACAGCCTACACATATCGAAAAAGCACTTTCTAAAAATGTAAACAGTAGACAAAGTACACAGATCAAAACTTTATAAAAAGTGATATCCCAGTGTATCACAAACCACCAGACCATCGGAAGAGAGATAAACCAGCCCATTGTCCATGCAAAACGTTTTTGCAATCCGCTTACATATTCAGGTTTTTGATTTCGTACGAAAAATTTTCCCAACAGTAAAGAGGGAGAATAGTTCGGACTTATGACTCTTGCC
>CALDBH010000063.1 GCA_937938065.1 uncultured Sulfurovum sp.
GCTAAACCATCTTTGGTATTACTCAAATGTCCTGCATTTTTAAAAACTAATTGAATGGATACGATAGGTAGATACTTCTCTTGCTCAAATACAACAGGTACCTTACTGTCTTTAATCTCTATCTCTTTAACGAATGCTGCCATCAATACTCCTTGTACTGCTATCAATAATAAAATAATTTTCTTCATATAAAACCTTTGGGTTTTTATTTACTCTGAAGTAGAGACAAATGCGATTAGTCGCATGAGCCGACTGCTGAAGTGCTCAACGGAAATACCCTTGGAGTATATCATAGTGCCAACATAGTTTTTTGAGCTTTACTTAAAAAGCATCCTATCAATAATAACGCTCTAAAATCTCATAGGCTGTATTACGTTTTGCAGGTTTTTCACCCACATCAGAGATGAGTTTTATCATCTCTTCTTGATTCATCTCATTTTTGGCTCCGGCAGCTGAAACTACATTTTCTTCCATCATCGTAGAACCCAGATCATTCGCTCCAAAAAGAAGTGCCATTTGTCCTATGTAAGAGCCTTGTGTCACCCATGAACTCTGTATGTTCGGTACATTATCCAAAAAGAGTCTGGCTACTGCCAAATAACGCAAATATTGATTTGGTGTTGTTTTCGTAATAGTCGGCAATTCTCTTTTGAGCTGAGTATGATCACTTTGGTATGACCACATAATAAAGGCTCTAAAGCCTCCAGTCTCATCCTGAAGCTGACGTACATAGTCCCAGTGCTCTACTATCTCACGGGTTGTCTCTACTGTACCATACATCATCGTAGCCGTTGACTTGACTCCAAGCTTATGTGCCTGACGGTGTACTTCCAGCCATTGGTCTTTATCGTGCTTTTTAGGTGCAATGATGTCACGTACTCTATCTGAAAGTATCTCTGCTCCTGCACCAGGGATAGAACTAAGTCCCTTTGCTTTTAATCTACGTAAGACTTCCGAGATGCTTATCTTCGAACGGTTGGCAATATAATCGATTTCGATGGATGAAAATCCGTGTATCGTTACTTGAGGATATTTCTTCGAGATATGTTCCACCAGATCTTCATACCACTCTATCTCAAGTTTAGGGTGTACGCCTCCCTGGAAAAGTATCTGTGTTCCGCCTATGGCTAAAAGTTCATCTATCTTTTGGTCTATTTCATCAAAAGTCAGAATGTACGCATCTTCTTTTTTCTCATGTGTATAAAAAGCACAAAATTTACAATCGACCCAACAGATGTTCGTATAGTTGATGTTTCTGTCTACGACAAATGTAGTGACACCTTTGGGATGCATCTCTTTCTTACGTGCAAGTGCCATCTTTCCAAGGGTTTTTAAATCACCTTTTTCGATGAGCTCTACCGCTTCATCAATACTCATACGTTTTGTCATAGGGGTCGTCATTTTTTCTATTTCTCTTTATCTAATGCGTCTAACACACCATTAATAAACTGCGGAGACTTCTCATCTGCAAGTGCTTTTGCCAACTCAACTGCCTCGTTGATGATAATCGCTTTATCTGTCTTTGCAACAAGGATCTCATACGCACCCAATCTCATGATCGCTTTTTCTACTTTACCAATGGCATCATAGTCCCAATCCTTCAAATGTTCATTTATTTTAGCATCCAACATTTCAAGATTTTCTATCGTTCCCTGAAAAAGGGTATCTGAAAACTCTTTTTGTTTATTTCGTATTTTACCCTCTTCCAAAATTTCATCAGAGAATTTTGCAATGTTTTCATTCCCTAAATCGTAGGCATAGAGTAACCCTACTACAGCAGTACGGGCTTGATGTCTAGTAGCCATTAATCAAGCTCACTGTAAAGGTTGATGAGCTCGATAAGTCCTACCATCGCTTCAGCACCTTTATTTCCTGCTTTTGTACCCGCTCTTTCTATAGCTTGCTCAATGCTGTCTACTGTCAGTACACCAAATGTTGCTGGTTTACCATGCTTCAGTGTGACTGTTGCTACACCTTTTGTAGCCTCTGCAGATACATAATCAAAGTGAGGTGTTGCACCACGGATAACAGCACCTAAACAACATACGGCATCGTATTTACCAGAAGCCAATGCTTTGTCCAATGCAAATGGTACTTCAAATGCACCTGGCACTAAGATAAGATCTAGATCATCTGCATTTCCACCATGTCTTGCATAAGCATCTACTGCACCTTCTACCAATCTATCTGTGATAAAGTGGTTAAATCTTGCATTGATGATCGCTACTTTTTTACTTTTATCTACTGAGAGTTGACCTTCTACTGTGTTCATTTTCATCCTTTTATTTTTGGTATTTTAATTTTGTTTATTCGACTATTGTTCTAATCGCATCGATCTGTTGGATCAACGTATCTAACTTGCTGAGCTCTATCATATTGGGTCCATCACTTAAAGCAATGCTCGGGTCAAAATGCGTTTCAAAAAAGAAACCGTCTACGCCTACTGCTGCTGCTGCGCGTGAGAGGTAAGGTACAAACGAAGAGTCTCCACCTGAACTCGCTCCACCTGATGCAGGCATCTGTACAGAGTGTGTTGCATCAAATACCACTGGAGCAAAGTCACGCATGGTTTTAAGTCCACGCATATCTACCACAAGGTTACCGTACCCAAAACTCGACCCACGTTCTGTAAGCCATACGTTATACTTTTTTGAATTTTCATAACTTACTTCACCATCAAAACCTCTGGTTTTAAGTACTTTTGCTACAGAGTGTTCCATCGCTGCAGGTGCTAAGAACTGTCCTTTTTTGATGTTCACTACTGCAGAAGTTTTTGCAGCTGCCACAAGCAGGTCTGTCTGACGCGACAAAAATGCAGGAATTTGAAGTACATCTGCTACCTCAGCCGCTGCTGCCGGTTGTGTGTAGTCATGTACATCTGTTAAGATCTTATAACCAAATTGGTCTTTGACCTCTTGAAGCATTTTAAGTCCCTCATCCAGTCCCGGACCTCTGAATGAGTCTAAGCTTGTACGATTTGCTTTGTCAAAACTTGCTTTAAAATAAAAATCTTTAGTACAGTCATCATGGTACTTACCTAAAGACTCTGCGATACGCATCACAGCATCCCGACTCTCTAGAACACAAGGTCCTGCAATTAAAATCATTTTAGTCCTTTAGGCAGAGCGACTAGCAGCCCTGATAATATTACTAAGATTATACCTAAAACTGTCCAAATATCAGGTATAGGGTCTCCCAACATTATACCTATTACTATTGCAAAGACAATATTACTGTAACTAATTGTACCAACGATACCTGCCTTTGTCAGTTCATACGCTTTGGTCATCAAAAGTTGAGAGATTGTTGCAAAGATACCGACTGCCGTTACATAGCCCCACTGTACGCCCTGTGGCATAACAAATTCTGCAAACATCCAGTCAAAATCCTCTGAAACAGTTACATACGGAGTGATAAGCATCAAGAGTAGTGGTGCTGCTGTTCCCACACCCATAAATGACATCACAATGGCACGTGTATCATAGTACTTTCTGAGTTCACGTATAGAAGTATAGGCCAAAGCTGCACCTATACCTGAAAAAATACCCAGTATGTCATACTTATCAAAGGTACCACCCTGTGGTTGTGCCACCAACACGATCCCTACAAATCCTATAATAATGGCAAGTAAGGCACTTTTGTGTAACTTCTCATTTAAAAACAGATATGCAAATATAGCGACAAATATAGGTGATGTTTTGTTATATGTAACAGCTTCTCCCAGAGGTATATGCGCCATAATGTAAAAGTACGCCAAAAGAGCTACAAAGCCCATAGAACCACGGAAAAGAAGTAAAAAAGGTTTGCCGCCTGTTTGTTTCAACGGTACTTTATAAATGGCAAATCCTACAAGAATAACACCGAAGATATTTCTAAAAAATGTAACTTCAACAGGAGGCAGTACTTGACTGACAACTTTTGCAAAGCCTCCCATAGCAGCAAAGCTAAGTGAAGCTAACAACATCAAAAGGATACCTCTATCCATATTTTTAATCATTTTTTTCAAAAGGTTATCCTAATTTTTTCTTAAGAATTTTTTTGCCTATACAAAATCGTATTTGCTAATTTTGTGGAAGTGTAGCATAATACGTTTATGAATGATACAGAATTTTATACAAAACTTCTAGCTCTCCCCAATGGTGCCAATGATGTACACTATCTTGGTAAACGATATTTACTGAAAAAAGAGACCTTACTGGACGGTAAACTTCTCAAAGTCTATGCAGAAGAGTTGGGCGGAAATGACATCGTTAGCGGAAACTACTACCCCACGATGAAAGGCGGGATGTTAAAACCTTGTGAAATGTCAGATAAAAAGGTGATTGACTTTGTTTTACACGCTGTTGCTATTTGACTCTTGTAAGCTTAGCATCACCATAAAAAAGTATATCTTTGATCACAGACTTAGATATAAATCCGTCTTTTCCAACAGCAAGCAAGATGTCACCTTTCTTCTTTCTGAAGTTCTTTTGATGGATGAGCGCTTTTGCATAGAGCTTTGCACCCGGACCTAGATCTTTTATATAAGGTGCTGCATTTACATCGTTAGGTGCAGTGATCTGCACTTTACCATCCTGTTTTTCAAGACCTACAGCATGAAACAGATATTTTTTACCCTTTTTCTTTACTGCAGTACCCAGGTTAAAATAAAGTGTTAACAGGTCATCTTTTGCATAGAATTTAAGCTTTTCCGTACGGTCTTCTACTAACTTTCCTTTACGCCATTTTCTATATCTTTTTGTCACATATTTATCTTTATGATTGATATGATACTCTTTGCTGACTTTTTTATCTTTCTTGCTACTTATCATCTTATAAGAGTCGCTGACCATCAGACCATTTTCCATATGCCCTTTGGAAACATAATGTTCCGTGGGGTTACGCATGAGTACTTTTGCCAGTCCTTCTACAATTACTGTTGTTTCTATCTTATAGGTTTTTTTATTCTGTGTCAGTGTGTTTTTGATGCCCCCCACTGTACCGAATATCCCAAAGGTTCCTACGTAATTTAATTGTGTCACTTTCGCTGAAGCAAAGCCTCCCAAAAGTAAAAATAAACTATTAATTATAAAAATTCTTCTTAGCACATCCATTCCTTTTCTATCTCACTTTATATCAAATTCTACTATAATTACGTGTATAAAAAGTAAAGGATACCATAAAAATGCCCACAAACGAAGTGAATACAACTGAGCAAAATGCTACGCTTGAATTAAATGTGATAGATGACATATCAATGAATCTTGAAGGAACTGTACAAACACTACTGATACCCGTCTATGAAAAATATCCTATATTGGCAAATACTTTTTTAGATATCCCTTTAGCCAATCTTATCGCTGCTATTCTGGTTTTTTTACTTTTTTTAGGTTTGAGAAGATTTTTTACTTATATTTTTATAGGGACAATGCACAAACTTGCACACTTAACAAATAATTATTATGATGATAAAATTATCTCTGCACTGAAAGGACCTATACGTTTTGCATTTATTATTGTAGGTCTGCATCTTTTTTTCTTACTGATATTCAAAGAGACCCATTTTATCAAAAATCTTCTCAATACACTTATTGTATATGACATCTTCTGGGCTATCATTTCACTCACAGAAGCACTTCGGGGTGTCTTTCACCATGCTACAGAAAAATTTGATCCTGATCTTGCCAAAGAGA
>CALDBH010000064.1 GCA_937938065.1 uncultured Sulfurovum sp.
TATGCAGATCATTCGTTATTTCACTATTTTTATTACTGTAGTACAAGCTATTGGTGTATCTATGGGACTTCAAAGTATGACAGGTAGAGCAGGGCAGAGTGCAGTGATGATAGATCCTACGATGTTTACAGTGATTACTACCTTCTCTATGTTGGCAGGTACGATGTTGCTTATGTGGATCGGTGAACAGATCACACAAAAAGGTATCGGTAATGGTATTTCACTTATTATCTTTGCTGGTATTGTATCTGGATTACCATCTGCAATCGGTAATACGATTAGAGCTGTAAATGCCGGTGAGATGAACTTCTTAGTTATACTTGGTATTTTGGCAATTATGCTGATTACTATCTTGGCTATTATCTATGTTGAACTTGGTGAGAGAAGGGTTCCTATCTCTTATTCAAGAAAAACTATTATGCAGAATCAGACAAAGAGAGTGATGAACTACATTCCTGTAAAGGTCAACCTTTCAGGGGTTATCCCTCCTATCTTTGCTTCAGCTGTATTGATGTTCCCACTGACAATGCTTCAGTCAAGTACTACGCCATTTCTTATGGCGATTGCTGATTCATTGGCACCAGGGGGAATCACATTCAATGTTGTAACATTCTTGCTTGTAATGTTCTTTGCATTCTTCTATGCGTCAATTGCATTTAATGCGAAAGACATTGCAGACAACTTGAAAAGACAAGGTGGCTTTATTCCTGGTGTTAGACCAGGTGAGCACACTAAAGAATTTTTAAATGAAGTTGCAAGTAGACTGACAGGTTCAGGTGCAGTATACCTTGCGATCATTTCGACGGTACCATTTATGATCATCTCGGGAATGGGCGCATCTTTCTACTTCGGTGGGGTTGCTGTACTTATTATCGTTCAAGTTGCACTCGATACAATGAGAAAAATCGAAGCACAAAGAACAATGAATCAATATGATACATTGGGTAATGTAGGTCTATAATGGCTATTGCTATTCGAAAACCTGATGAGATCGCTAAGCTCAAAAGAGCTGGCGAGATCGTTGGAAAAACACTTCAATATCTTCAAAATATAATCAAACCAGGAATGACACTTAGTGAAATTGATGCTTTAGGTGAAGCCTATGTCCTTGAGCATGGTGCAGTACCATCGTTTAAAGGATTGTATGGTTTTACCGGTTCTGTATGTACTTCACTCAATGAAGTATGTATTCATGGTGTCCCTACAGATAGAGTGATTGTAGAAGGTGATGTACTCGGTTTAGATATCGGGACAAAACTGGATGGTTATTTTGGTGATGCTGCGATCACAATGGCAGTGGGAAAAATATCTGCTGAAGATGAGGCACTTATTGAGTGCGCAAAAGGCGCTCTTTATCATGCGATAGATTCTATCAGAGAAGGTATGCGTTTTAAAGAATTGTCAAAGATTCTTGAAGACTATATCGTCTCGGCAGGGTTTGTTCCTTTGCGTGATTATTGTGGTCATGGTATCGGTACGAAACCACATGACGAACCAAATATCCCTAACTATCTTGAGGGAAAAACAAACCAGGGACCCAAAATTAAAAATGGTATGGTCTTTTGTTTGGAACCTATGGTATGTCAAAAAAGCGGTACTCCTGTACTGCTTGATGACAAATGGTCAGTCATTAGTGAAGATCAACTCAGATCAGCACACTATGAACACCAGGTTGCTGTAGTAGACGGTAAAGCTATCATATTGACTGAAGCGTAAGCTTCACGATTTTGACACAACATAAGAATATAAAGTAGAAAATTCATAAAGGAATACAATGGCTAAAGATGATGTAATAGAAATTGACGGTAAAGTAGTTGAAGCATTACCAAATGCGACATTTAGAGTAGAGTTGGATAATGGACACATTGTCCTTTGTCATATTGCAGGTAAGATGAGAATGCACTACATTAAAATTCTTCCAGGCGATACTGTAAAAGTGGAGCTTACTCCATACAGCCTTGATAAAGGTCGTATCACATTTAGATACAAATAGAACGGGTATCTTCTCGTTCAACTGGCATTTACATTTTTGATGTAAATGCTACCCTCTTTTTTTAATCCTCCTTACATTTTAATATAAGATTAACTTAATAAATATTTCGGTATAATCCCCATCCCTAAAACTATTAGGCTTTAGGAAACTGCGCGAAGAATCTTTGATTAAGTCGCACCGATTACTCAAGGGTTGGATTATGATACATCAATAATCCACGCAAAATAGGGGTGTTTGTTAAACACTCTAGGTGCAAATATATCGTAGGAGTAACCAATGAAGGTTAGACCATCAGTTAAAAAAATGTGTGATGACTGTAAAGTTATTAAACGCAAGGGTATCGTACGCGTGATTTGTAAAAATCCAAAACATAAACAGAGACAAGGATAAACATGGCACGTATTGCAGGTGTTGATTTACCACAAAAGAAAAGAATGGAGTATGCACTTACTTACATTTTTGGTATTGGCTTGACAACTTCAAGAAAAATTCTTGATAGAACAGGTGTTGATTACAACAAAAGAGTACATGAACTTACAGATGCTGAAGCAGCAACTATTCGTAATGATATTCAAGAAAATATTGTAGTTGAAGGTGATCTTAGAAAAAAAGTAACTTTGGATATCAAAGCACTTATGGATCTAGGTTCTTATAGAGGTCTTAGACACAGAAGAGGTTTACCTTGTCGTGGACAAAAGACAAAGACAAATGCGCGTACTCGTAAAGGTAAGCGTAAAACTGTCGGCGCGGCATAAGGAGTTCTTGGATGGCTAAGAAAAAAGCAAAAAAAAGTATTGCTAAAGGTGTAGTATATGTTGCTGCAACTTTCAATAACACTGTAATTACAGTGACTGACGAAATGGGAAATGTTATCTCTTGGAGTAGTGCCGGTGCACTAGGTTTCAAAGGTAGCAAGAAATCAACTCCTTTTGCAGCGACTGAAGCTGTAGCTGATGCAATGGCAAAAGCAATGGAAAATGGTGTTAAAGAAGTAGGAATTAAAGTTCAAGGTCCTGGTTCTGGTAGAGACACTGCTGTTAAAGCAATTGGTGCAACAGAAGGTATTCGTGTAACATTCTTAAAAGATATTACACCACTTCCACACAATGGTTGTAGACCACCTAAGAAGAGAAGGGTATAAGCATGGCAAGATATAGAGGTCCAGTTGAAA
>CALDBH010000065.1 GCA_937938065.1 uncultured Sulfurovum sp.
TATAAATAGTATCATCTCAGCAAACCCAAACCAACCAAGTAATTTAAAGTCAATCGCCCAAGGGAACATAAAGATAATCTCTACATCAAACAAGATAAACAAAAGTGCTATCAGGTAAAACTGTGCAGAAATGGTGTTAGGTTGTTTAGTCACCTCTGGTCCACATTCGTATATACTTAATTTAAGTCTTTCCGTATCAAGTCTTGCAAATTTTCTACTAACAAAACGTGCAGCCCATAGTGTCGCTGGGAACGCCACGGCTGTTAACGCGAATAAAACAAATACACCGAAATATGGATGTTCTGTAATTACATGAGTCATATTAATCCCTTTATTTTCATAATTCTCTTTGAAAATGAGCTCAGCCCAATTTTCAATTTCTCTCACTGAAATGCGCCTTGGGCTCAAGTTTCACTTGCTTTTTCAGTATAGAAAATTCTCAGAATATTACTTGTATACTAGCGGAAAGATGGTTAAACTATTTTGGGGACTTGATGCTTTATGTCATTAGTTTTTAGGATGTAACTAGATGTAACTATATGTATAAAAAGAAAATACCGATACAATATCAAATAAAATTATAATAACTATAAGGAACGGCAGAATGAATCTTCTAAAAAACTATATCAATATACTATACTGGATCGCTATGGCAGGATTAGTTTTCTGGTTTGCCTACTCTAAAGGATGGATACTTGCCAACTTTGAATCTATAGATGCCAAACAAGCCATACATTTGCTGGAAAATGACGATAATGTAACCCTGCTTGATGTACGAACCATACAAGAGTATAAAAGCGGACATCTCAGAGATGCTACACTCATACCTTTACAAGCTCTCAGCAAAAACCTGGGTATGCTCAAACAAGATAAAAACAAAAAGATCATTGTGTACTGTAGAACAGGTAGCAGAAGCGTATCCGCATCCCGTATATTGGAAGAGAATGGGTTTACTCCGCTTAATGTCAAAGGCGGTATCATTCAACTGATAGGTGCGAAAGCTGAATTGGTAAAGTAACCTTTTTCTTACACTTTAAAGCCCATACTTTTCACACCTTCAAAACTGGAACCAAGCTCTTTTTCTATCTCTTCGAGGAAGTCTTGATTTCCAAACACACTCTCCTCCCGTACGGCTACTTTATAGGCTGTATTTTTAATGATAAGATTGATCTGACCACCGGTGAGTTCGTGTTTTGCGAGTTCTGACATATCAAACCCCTCTTCATAATCTGCATTTTCAGGAAGCATGAACTGCCAAAGTCTAAGACGTTGTTTTTTACCTGGTTTTTTGAACTCGATCTTGTAATTAAAACGTCTTGAAAAAGCTTTATCTATGTTACCAAGCAGATTGGTTGTAGCGATGAGTATACCTTCAAATTTTTCTATCTGTTCAAGGAAGATATTTTGCATTTGGTTATGCATTTTATCTGCAGAACTTCCTGTACCTTCACTTCTTGCACTTAAAAACTGGTCAGCTTCATTGAGCAGTAAGATGGGATCGACTTTTGCTTTTTTACTTAACTCTTTAAAGTCATCAAATATCTTACGTACATTCTTTTCACTCTCCCCTACATACATAGAAAGGATCTTAGAACAATCAAATGAGAGTATAGGGCGTTTTAGTGTTTTAGCCAGGCTTATTGCAGTCATAGTTTTACCTGTTCCTGCAGCTCCATAAAAAATGATACGGGCATCGATGCCTTTACGTCTGTCTTTGATCCCCCACTCCCTGTGTTTCTTAAATACCTCTTTGTCAACCTGTTTGACAACATTCTGTAATGTCTCTCTTGTTTTAGGGTGTAGGACGACATCATCTAAAGTTGTCGTAGGTTTCAGGTATTCAAAAATCTCTTGCTCCTGTACCAATGCATCTAACTTGAGCTTCGTCACCTTTTTACTTTTTTTAGGGTGTATGATGCGTTGCATCACCTCTTCTTGCAGATAAAAAGAACGACTCACTCCGCCAAACATGTTCAGAATCTCTTCATAATCGATGATATCATCACTTATGAGTCTCGCACCATCTTCAAGTAAAGCACGGTTTTTTATCTTCTCGTACTCATCAAAACTTATGAGTTCTATCAAAGTGTTCATATCCCTAAATTGTCCTTCTCCCCCACTGTACTCTTCTTTGAGTAAGGCCAGGAAAATTCGTTTTTCTTTCTCATCAAGTTCTTTTTCTTTGAAGAATTCTTCTACCACAATGGGTGTTTCTGTCATCTTCACACGCTCTTCTATGCGGGTTGTCAACAGTGTCAATTTATTTTTAAGACGACCTATGCTCAGCGAGTTATCGGCAAAACCTTGTTTAAATGTAGATATTTTATGTAAAAGTGCCACCATGTCAAACTGATCTTGAAGGTACTCCAGGTGGTCTGTGTAAGGTTTGACCTCAGGAAGAAAAATCTCTAATGAACCCTCTTCAAGCAGACGCAACAAAGAGATACTTGGCGTCACAGAAGTACTTAGAAGTTCCAACTTGGATGCTTCATGTGCTTTGACCTGTCCGAAACTCACTTGAATCATCCAACCCAGGTCCAAAAGATTTTTAACCAATCCGAGTTTTTCCAGATACTTGTATCCTTCTGATGAAAAATTCTCTTGAAGTATCTCCAGTACAGAAATTTCTTCCAGTCCAGCTACATAACGTTTGCAAATGTACTGGACCAATGATGCTTCTTCTTTTGTACATTTTAAATGCTCAAAAATCGATGTCTTGGTAACATTTTTGGTTTCAATAAAGTCAATAAGGTGTTTCAATCAGTATTCCTAATAGTTGATAATAATTTGAGTATAACAAATCTTTGCTATACTTTGAATAAGACATTAACTTGTAAAAAAGGAGCGTAGATGCGTATAGTATTGATAGCGAGTATAGTTTCATCTATAGCCATGGCCGAACCAACCATGGTTAAAGATCCTGCAAACAATCTGATTTGGGAAGATACCCTACATGCTTCAGAAGAGAAGGTGACACACCTTGAAGCAAAAGCTTACTGTCAAGCATTAAAACTTGGTGGTTTTGACAATTGGCGTTTACCTATACTCCCTGAACTGCTTTCTATTGTTGATTACAGAAGATATAAACCTGCAATTCTTAAAGAGTTTAAACATGTTGACAACGATACACTCTACTGGTCAAACACAGTATCTGCAAGAACAAGTGATGACTTTTGGGGTATCGTTTTTAGAGATGGTGCAACAAAAACTGAATCTGGACTTTATGGCCGATATATTCGCTGTGTAAGAGATATAAAATAAGAGATGTTCCTGTTTAAAAACTTGTTTCCCAAACCAATTTCTACGCAACTGACAGTTACTTCAAATAACGGGTTTCACCTCAGACCCGTTGCACAATTTGCCTCTTTAGCCAAATCATTTTCCTGTCAGATCACTGCTACCTTCAAAGAGAGAACTGTTGACACTAAAGGTGTTAACACTTTACTTTCACTCTCTTTAGAAAGAGGAGACACTTTTACGCTGGTTGCCAAAGGGAAAAAGGCAGATAAAGCCCTTAAAGAACTTCAACGACTATTTGAAACACTGATGCAAGATGACAAAGAGATCAAACAGATTGAAAAAACTGCATACAGTTATGAAGGTTCCATTCTAGAGGGGGAAATCATCTCTGAAGGCATTGCCATTGCTTCTACATACACCTATCGTACTCAAGAGGTGCAGCACAAAAGTAATATACCTTTTAAAGACGCCCTGCATACAAGTATAGATGAACTTGACGTACTTTATACTACACAGATAGACAATGAGAATGCCGGTATCTACCTTGCACAAAAAGAGCTTCTGGCTTCTTTAGAAAATGAAAGCAAAACACTGCCAGAGTTTGAACAGTGCATTGAATCAGAATCAAACAAACTTTTAGGCACAAAACTTGACTCCAAAAGAAGTGATTATCAAGACATACTCCAGCGTGTCAAAAAACATCTGGGGCTAGAGGTAAAAGTCACTTTTCCAGATACACCTTTTATACTCTTATGTAATGATCTGCTTCCTAGCGAGATCGACCATCTTCTACAGACAAAAGTAGAGGGTGTGATCTTAAAAGAGACTTCTGTGAACTCCCATACGGCTATCTTGCTTCGTGCTGCAGGTATCTGTTCTCTTATTACAGATACCCAGAGCCTTGTTGAAAATGAGACCATCATTCTTGATACCCACGCTGGTGTAGTCGTTCAAGATCCAAGCGACAATGATCTGCTAAAAGCAAGAAGACGTTCATACGAAGATAAGGAACAAAAAGCTCTCAGTTCCACAAAACGTTTTGAATCTGCAATAACACAGAAGGGCAGACATATTAAAGTCTTTGCCAATGTTACAGACATAAAAACCGCAGAAACAGCCAAAGAAGATGGGGCAGAGGGAATAGGTCTTTTACGTTCCGAGTTTTTATTTAAGGATGTAAAACCTTCTTTAGAAACACAGAAAGAAGCCTACAGAGAGATCTTTGATATGTTTGATGACATTACCGTTCGTACACTCGATGTGGGTGGTGACAAAGCTCTGCCTTATATACAAATACCTACTGAAGAGAACCCTTTTTTAGGGGTACGTGGGGTACGTCTATTTCATACGCATCCTGAACTCTTAGAAGAACAACTACATGCGATTTTTCTAGCAGCAGGCAACAAGCCTGTAAAGATCATGTTCCCTATGGTCAGCTCTGTAGAAGAGTTTACAAAAACAAAATCTTTTGCCCAAGATGTAGCCAAAAAATATGAACTTGACATTTCAAACCTTCTCTTTGGGATTATGATAGAAGTACCATCGGTACTATTCTTGTTAGAATCATTTAATGAGGTGGTGGACTTCTACTCTATTGGTACCAATGACTTGACACAATACCTTTTTGCCATAGAGAGGACTCACTCTCTGCTCAAAGCAGATGAACTCTCTCCTGCAGTATTTTCTGCTATTGAAACCATCCTTCACAAAGCGACAAAGCCTGTGAGTATTTGTGGTGAACTTGCCGGAAATAAAGATGCGATACCCAAACTTTTAAACCTGGGTATAGAAACGCTCAGTGTTGCTCATAAATGCATTGCCCAAACAAAAGAGGAGATACGACATGTTTAATTTACTTCAACGCATTGGTAAAGCACTGATGACCCCTATCGCAGTACTTCCTGTTGCTGCGCTTCTACTTCGCTTAGGTTTTGGTGATATCTTTGATGGTCAGATAGCTCTTATCATGAAAAGTGCAGGAGATGCAATCTTCTCTCATCTTGATCTCCTTTTTGGTATAGGTATCGCCTATGGATTGGCCAAGAACAATGATGGTGCAGCAGCACTTGCAGGTGCCATAGGTGTACTCATCGCCAAAGCAGTCTATCTCAGTATAGACAAAGATGTGAATATGGGTGTCTTTGTAGGTATCATCATGGGTGTAGTTGCAGGTACGCTGTATAACCGCTATCATGACATTAAACTGCCTGAGTTTTTAGGCTTTTTTGGAGGAAAACGTTTTATACCTATTATCACTGCTGTCGCTGCCATAGGGGTCGGTGTACTTGCCGGATATTTCTGGCACTTTGCGCAAGGCGGTATCGATGCCTTTTCAAATGCTATTATCGGATTGCATGAAATAGGTACATTCATCTACGGAACCCTCAACCGTCTGCTCATTCCCTTAGGACTTCACCATATACTCAACTCTGTATTTTGGTTCCAGCTGGGAGAATATACATACCTTAAAGATGGTGTGGAAGTGGTGGCAAATGGAGACTTACACCGCTTCTTTGCCGGTGATAAAACAGCGGGTGTCTATATGTCAGGTTTTTATGTAGTGATGATGTTTGGTCTGCCTGCTATGGCCTATGCTATCTACTTGAACACACCAAAGAACTCTCGTAAAAAAGTAGGTGCTATCTTGGCAGGTGTTGCTTTCACCTCATTTCTCACAGGGATAACAGAGCCTTTGGAATTTCTCTTTTTATTTGTAGCACCTCTACTTTTTGTTTTACATGCAGTGCTTACAGGTTTAGCTCTTGCTGTAGCACAAATGTTAGACATTCATGCAGGATTTGGATTTTCTGCAGGATTCATAGATTATGTCATTAACTACAAGCTAGCTACAAATCCTCTACTTATCCTTCTTCTGGGGACCATCTTTGCTCTCATATATTTTGTTTTAAGTTATTACACCATTAAACTCTTTAAACTCAAAATATTTGATGACAACAATGATGACCAAACTACAGATATAAATAATGAGGCACTGGCATTTATAGAAGCGTTAGGAGGTGCAGAAAATATCACGCATACGGATGCATGCATCACGAGACTACGTATGTCTGTGAATGATAGCAGTATCCTCTTGGATGAAACATTCATTACACTTGGTGCAAAAGGGGTGATTCGACCGGATAAAAAGTCTATTCAAATTGTTTTGGGAACGAGAGCGGAAGGTGTAGCTGAATCTATCAAAGAGATTTTACGCTAAACCTCCATCCTTTCCGGTGATATCTTTAAGAATATGATAGGCGTGATTGACCGCTTTGGCGATAGAACCACCACTTTTATAGACGATATCTCCTGCGACATATAGTCCCTTGACACTTGTTTCATAGCTTTCGCTCGTTATAGGTAGATCGTGTTCATTCACTTCCATTCCTGACTTTTTGAAAAAATCTATCGGTGCCGTACCACCTAGTGCGTAGATGACCCTGTCATAAATTGTATGATAACCGTTGGTATAATTAACCTTGACTCTTCCCTCTTCATTCTCTATAGATTCGATATCCGTACTGTACCTTACACGCAATTTCTCTTCTTGATCGTAGCGTTCGATCGCCTCTTTGTTTATATCATTCACCCTGCTAAAGCTCTCTTTGCGGTAGGAGAGTGTCACATCATTGAGACAGCATAGTTCGATCGCATACTCTACAGCTGAGTCACCGCCACCTACGACCAGCAGCTTCTCTTGCCCAGGGGCATCATAAGGGTTAAAGTTAACTACTTTTTTGATCGTTGGAGGGATCTTGTAGTCGGGTTTATTGGGTTTGCCCATCTTTCCTATGGCCACAATGACATTTGGGGCAACAAAAGTGCCTTTTGGCGTTACAACAGAGAATGTCCCCTCCTCGTTTTTGATGACTCTATCTGCTTCACACTCAAAAATCGCATCGATCCCATCATGGTCAAGCAGTGATTCAAAGTGTTCCAATGTACTCTCTTTAGTACCATCAAAGAACTCAACATTCCCTTCAAACTCTATATTCTGTCCTTGCCAGTTTCGGTCCACTCTTTTGGCATCTTTGTAATACTGTCTGATAGTCTGTGAGTGATTGTCACCTTTTTCGATAAGCAGTATCTGCTTCACACCAAAGAACGAAGCCTCTACAGCTGAGGCAATACCACCAGGCCCACCACCGACAATGATAAGATCATATAGATTTTTCATACTAATACCTCCTATTTGGGAAATAATTTTTTCATTATAACACAAGAGGAGATTAAACAACTAGAACATCCTCCACGCATTGATATCCTTTATGGTA
>CALDBH010000066.1 GCA_937938065.1 uncultured Sulfurovum sp.
ATGGCAGTATTTTACGTGGGAGTACGAAGATGGTAAATAGAGATATAGGGTTCTCATTATGGTTGGATTTTGTAGAGAGAGATTATCTTAAAAATGATTTTACTGCATTGATAGAAAAAGGTGTGATTAATGGTGCTACAAGTAATCCGTCTATTTTTGCTTCTGCTATTACGACATCTCCTGCGTATAAAGAGCAGTTAGCTTCTCTCTCAGGCAAAAGTCCAAAAGAGAAGTATGAAGCATTGGCTATAGAAGACATTCGTACTGCTGCACAGGCATTAAGACCTTTATACGATGAGGGAAATGATGGTTATATCTCTATCGAAGTTGATCCTTTCCTCTCAAATGATACAGAAGGTACTATTGCCGAAGGTAAAAGACTTTTTGCTGCTATAGGCGAGCCTAACGTTATGATAAAGGTACCTGCAACTGAAGCAGGATATGATGCCATGGAAGCATTATTATGTACAGGTATCTCTGTCAATGCCACACTGATCTTTTCACCTAAACAGACACAAAAATCTCTTAAAGCTATGAAAAAAGGCTTGGATTGTTTTGAAAAAGATGGCGGATTGAGAGCAGAAGCGGTGATCTCTGTTTTTGTAAGCCGTTTTGACAGATTACTGGATGCTGATTTGGAAAAAGAGGGTATATCTGTTTCAAAAACTGGTGTTTACAATGCTGCAAAGATTTATAATCTTATCGAAACAAACCACACACCTAGTATTCGTACACTGTTCGCAAGTACAGGGGTCAAAGGTGATGATTTGGTAGCAGATTACTATATGAGAGAACTGCTTGCACCACACTCTGTCAATACTGCACCACTTGCAACGATAGAAGCATTCATCGCTAAAAAAGCACCGGTACCTAAATTCCCTTTGGAGGAGAATGATATTAACGGCTATTTCACAAAGTTAGCTGATAATGGGTTTGATATGGATGAAGTGTATAGCCAACTCTTAAAAGAGGGACTTGAAGCATTTGAAAAAGCATTCCAAGAGATGCTTGACAGTTTAAAATAAATCACACGTCAAAGGGATCACATGGAAGAAAAACTCAAGCTATATCTTAGAACAATGATCAGTAATAGTGGGAGTGACCTTCATCTTAAAGCAGGTTCCCAAGTCAGAGTACGTGTACACGGTGTGTTAAAAGTATTGGGTAAAGATGCTTTGAGTGCAGATATGATGGACAAGTTGGCTCAGGAGATCACTACCGCAGATCAATATGAAAAATTACAAACAGACAGAAACCTGGATTTTTCTTATGTACTTGGAGATGAAAATAGATTTCGTGTAAATTTCTTTTTTCAAATGGATGGTTTGAGTGCGGTTTTTCGTATTATTCCAGTGAAAATATTGACACTGGATGAACTCAATCTCCCACCGGTCATTAAAACATTTACAGAGATACAAAGAGGTCTTGTGCTTGTAACTGGAGTTACAGGTTCTGGTAAATCAACGACTTTAGCAGCCATCCTAGACAAGATAAACAGAGACCAGAAAAAACATATTATCACGGTTGAAGACCCTATAGAATTTGTACACAAGGATAGAGGTTGTCTGATAAACCAAAGAGGTATCGGTCCGGATGCACACTCTTTTTCTGATGCACTAAGAGCAGCACTAAGAGAAGATCCGGATATTATACTTGTAGGTGAAATGAGGGACTTGGAGACGATCGATATTGCGCTTCACGCAGCCAATACGGGGCACCTTGTTTTTTCAACACTGCATACATTGGATGCAAAAGAGACGATAGACAGAATTGTTGGTATGTTTGGTAATGAGGAGCAAAACCGTATTCGTATGTCTTTGGCATCTGTACTTGAAGGTGTTATTTCACAAAGACTTATTCCTACGAAGCGTGGAGGAAGGGTTGCAGGGATCGAAATTCTTAAAAAAACAGCAAGGATCGAGCAACTCATATCAGAAAACAGAGATGCTGAGATCCCTGATGCTCTTTTTGAAGGAAAAGAGATCTACGGTACACAGACCTTTGACCAGGCACTTTTAGACATTTTACGCAGAGGTGAGATCACAGAAGAGATAGCACTTGAATATGCAACAAATCCTGCAGATATGAAACTTAAAATGCAGGGTGTCGGAAAAGGTGCGATTATTGATGAACATGCCGATGAAAAAAATGTTGATGTCTTTGGTTTTAAGGATGATGAAGAATAATTTAATACAAAGTGGGTATAATTCGCGTCTATTTTACTGAAATGAAGCAATTGATTGAGTAAAAAATTATACACAAGTAACAAAGGACAAATA
Source organism: uncultured Sulfurovum sp. (assembly GCA_937938065.1). Next base: position 2,280 of record CALDBH010000066.1, read on the forward strand.
TGTTAGAAGGTATCGTTAGAGAGAGTATCGGTAAGCGTAATGCAAAGCAGCTTAAAAGAGATGGTTATCTAATCGCAAACATTTATGCAAATGGTGTTGAAAATATCAACGCTGCATTTAAACGTGGTGAATTTGTAAGAACAATTAGAAATAAAGAAACACTTGCATTCCCAGTTAAAGTTGGCGATAAAGAGATCAATGTATTTATTCAAGAGTATCAACTTCACCCAGTAAACGGTGATGTGGTACACGTAGATCTAAGAGTAGCAGTACCAGGTCAAGTAACAAACTTCCTTGTACCGGTAATCACACACGGAACACCAGTTGGTCTTAAAAACAAAGGTGTACTTGTTATGTCTAAAAAAAGATTAAAAGTAAGAGGTGCTATCGAAGATATCCCTGCAAAATTTGATCTTGATGTTGAGCCACTTGAGAGAGATGCTTCAATTCTTGTAAGAGATCTTGAAGTACCGGCAAACTGTAAAATGATGGACAGACCAGATGTTGCTATCTGTGGTGTAATCAAAGCTAAGTAAACTAAGCATGAAAGCACAGTCGTGATACTTTTCGTAGGTCTAGGTAATCCGGGATCACAATACGAAAATACACGACACAATATCGGTTTTAAAGTCATCGACAAACTTGTGGATGACTTTTCTGCTCGAGACATTTCCAAAAATTCTTTTCATGGCAAGCTTTATCGCGCTGCCAATTCACTTTTTTTAAAACCTACAACATTTATGAATCTTTCAGGGACATCTGTACAGCCTGTAAAACATTTTTTCAAAGTAGAACTTGAAGATATTATTGTGATCCATGATGATATTGATCTACCTTTTGGTGCGGTACGTTTTAAAAGAGGTGGTGGCCATGGCGGGCACAATGGACTCAAATCGCTTGATACACACATTACAAAAGAGTATCTGCGTGTAAGAGTAGGTGTGGGTAAACCGGAACACAAGTCACAGGTATCAGACTATGTCTTACATGACTTTTCCCAAGATGAAGCTCCTATGTTAGAGAGTTTGATAGCGCATGTAACAGAGGCTTGTAAAGTACTATCCAGAGAAGAACTTAATGAAGTAAAGTCAAAGTACAGTCTGAAATCGATAGAAGGTTTAACACTATGAGTCTATTTAATCCTTCATTACACTTCAGATATTTAGTTAAACTGTATATTAAAAATCTACTCTCTATACTGTTTGGTCTCTCTTTTGCTTTTGCTTCGATCGATTATTTTCAACATGTACAGAAACTCGATGTTGCTTCAAATTATAAAATACTCTATATCTTTTACATGTGGCAAGAGGCATTGGGGTTACTGTACCCTTTGGCAATTGTTTTTGCACTTATTATGACGAAACTCTCACTGATTAAAAACAACACTATGGGAGCATTTCATGCCTTTGGATATGATAAAAAAAGACTTTTTATACCATTGTTCGCAGTAGGATCTTTGACTTATATGGTTTTTTTAACCTTACATACCACAGAGTTTTCCTATGCAAAAGATAAAGCAGAATTTCTCCTGGAAAATGAATTGGGTGCTTATAATGTGAATGACGTTTTTTTCAAATACAATGATACGTTTGTCTATATCACCAAGCTCGATCCTATAGAAAAAAAGATAGAAGATATTACGATTTTTAAAGTAGAGGGGTATCAGGTGCGTTATACGATAAATGCGCCTATAGCGACATTTGACGATGAAATATGGACTGCACATGATGCTACGTTGAAAACACATATTTATGAAAATGGCGAATTGAAAAGATATACGGTAGAACATAAAGAGCGTATAGAAACATTAGAAGGCTATAAACCTAAGATCATAGAATCATTGTATGAGGGTAAAGCATTGAATATACTAGATGCCTATACCACCTGGAAATTGTTAAATAAACAAAATCTAAGTTCAGATAAAATTAGGGCATCACTGTATGACAAAGTGGTCGTACCACTTTTTTCTATGGCCTTATTACTTATTTTATTTTTCAAACTCCCTTTTCATGCCAGAATGATGAATATGGGTGCTGTGATAGCACTCTCTTTGGCTGCAACATTTGTAATTTGGGGTATATTGTTTGGTTTAAGTCAGATGGGAGCAAACGGTGTTTTACTGCCTGAATTGACGGCTATAGTACCTGTAGTTCTTTTATGGGCCTATGCCATTTACATCTATTTTACAGATGAAAGAAGCCTCGCCTAACACCCTGCAGCACTTTAAATGTGCCTTTTAATCAACTTTTAGATAAAATCACCCTAAAATAGACTCATAGTATTGAGCGCATAGGATAGTATAAATGGATATTGATTATAAAGCATTGGCAAACAAATATGGTACGCCTTTGTATATTTATGATTTTGATTATATTGAAAATAGATATACCACACTTAAAGATGCATTTGCCGGAAAAAAATCTATTATCAATTATGCAGTAAAAGCAAACTCGAACCTCTCTGTTATTTCACACTTGGCTAAGCTTGGTGCCGGTGCTGACTGTGTGAGCATCGGTGAAGTAAAACGTGCACTCACAGCAGGTGTAGATAAATATAAGATTATTTTTTCTGGTGTAGGAAAGCGTGATGATGAGATACGTGAAGCACTCGAACAAGATATTTTACTCCTCAACTTAGAGAGTGAAGCTGAGATGAAACGTGTAGAGATGGTAGCTAAAGAATTAGGTAAAGAAGCACGTATCTCTATCCGTGTCAATCCAAATATAGATCCGCAAACACACCCATATATTTCAACAGGACTGCATGAAAACAAATTTGGTGTAGAGATAGATATGGCAAAACGTATGTATATTTATGCCAATAAATCGGAGTTTTTAAATCCTGTAGGTATCCACTTTCACATAGGTTCTCAGTTGACAAATATCGGACCTATACGTGAGTCATGCGGTATCGTAGCAGACTTGGTCCGTTCACTTAAAGCGATTAAGATCGACATTAAATTCTTTGATGTGGGCGGTGGTATCGGTGTAGTGTATGATGATGAAGTAACCATTGCTGCTGAGACATATACACAGGCTATCTTTGATGCAACCAAAGGGCTTGATGTGACATTGATTTGTGAACCGGGACGTTACATGGTAGCCAATGCAGGGGCATTTTTTACCAAAGTACTCTATGAAAAAGTGAATGACGGGAAACGTTTTGTTATTGTAGACGGTGCGATGAATGACCTTATCCGTCCAAGCCTCTATAATGCGTATCATAAGATAGAAGCGGTACTTGTAGAGGGTGAAAAGACACCAGCAGATGTGGTAGGACCCGTATGTGAAAGTGGTGATTTCTTTGGTAAAGATGTACCTCTTCCTCCTCTTGCACACAATGATCTCATCGTTGTCCACTCTGCAGGTGCGTATGGGTTTACGATGGCAAGTAACTATAATACACGTGCAAAAGCTGCAGAAGTAGCACTAGAGGGCGGAAAAGACAGACTCATACGCCAACGTGAAACGTATGAAGATCAGGTACGCTTAGAGCTTGAGTATTTGGAAAAGTAAAGCAAAAAAGGCAGGATGAGAATATGACTTTAGATGAGTTAAGAGTAAAGATAGACAACATCGATAATGCATTGTTAAAACTTTATAATGAACGTATGGAACTGGTACATCAGGTAGGCGAAGTTAAAAATACTACAGGTGCGCCTATCTACCGTCCTGAACGTGAACAATCTATTCTCAATCGTTTGAAAAGTCAAAATGAGGGTAAACTTACGGATGCTGCGATAGATGCACTCTTTTTGGAAATGTTTGCCGTAGCCAGAAACCTTGAATTACCTGAGGGAGTAGCATACTTAGGTCCTGAAGCAAGCTTCACACACCAAGCAGCCGAGAGTAAGTTCGGCGCAATGAGTGCATACTTGCCTATTGGTTCTATACCGGGTATTTTTCGTGAAGTAAAAAAAGGCACAGCCAAATTTGGTGTGATTCCGATAGAAAACTCTTCTAACGGAATTGTATCGGATACCATTCATTGTCTGGATGAGTACGACCTTAAGATTATTGCAGAAGTGTGCGTAGATGTACACTTGGCATTTGCTACAGTGAATGATGATATTAAAAAGCTTACAAAGATATACTCCAAAGATATAGCTTTTGGGCAGTGCCGTAAGTTTTTACAGGATCTAGGACTGGATGAGATCGAACATATTCCTGTAGAGTCTACAGTCAAGGCCGCAATGCTTGCCCTCAAGGATGAAACTGCAGCAGCACTCTGTCCGGCAGTAGCAGCAAAGTTAAATAACTTGCCTATACGTTTTAACAATGTAGAAGATGATACGAACAATAAAACACGATTTTTCATTATTTCTGACTTTGAAAATGCATCGTCAGGAAACGATAAAACCTCTTTGCTTGTGAGACTTTCAAATGAACCGGGTTCACTGGTAAACTTTCTTAATGATTTTGAAGAAGCACAGGTGAATTTGACAAAGATTAAATCACACATCGTAGAGGGTGAATCGATCTTTTTCATAGAGTTTAATGGACATCAGGATGATGCACATATCAAACCTATTTTGGAAAAACACCAAAATGAGATCAAAGTATTGGGCTCATATGTTAAAGAGATAGATGATATTTAAAAGAGCTAACAGGTAAGATGGAGAAACACAGTAATGAAATTTAACAAAGTATTAGAAAACATTCAAACGTATGAAGCGGGCAAACCTATAGAGCTTGTGGTACGTGAATTTGGCATCGCACCTGAAGATGTGGTGAAACTCGCTTCAAATGAAAATCCTATAGGAACAAATCCTGCTATAGCAAAAGTGATCAGATCGAATGCTGATATTGCGCATCTTTATCCTGATGACAGTATGTTTGAACTCAAAGCGGCATTGAGTGCCAAGTTTGATGTAGAAGATGAAAATATCATCATTGGTGCGGGGTCTGACCAAGTGTTAGAGTTTGTCTCTCGTGCTGTTTTAGATGAAAATTCTTCTGTACTGATGTCTGCAGTGACCTTTGCCATGTATGAGATCTATGCAAAGCAGATGGGTGCAAAGATCATTCGTACTGCTAGTTATGAGCATAAATATGATGAGTTCATGGAAGCATACCGTATGCATAAACCAAAGATCATTTATCTCTGTACACCGAACAATCCTACAGGGGATGCAACGAGTAAAGAAGAGGTGTTGAAGATCATCGATGCAGTAGATAAGAATACACTGATAGTTGTAGATGGTGCTTATATGGAGTATGCTGCAGCAAAAGATGCGAAATATGCGATCACTCCAAATGACCTGATGGGGTATGAAAATGTGATCTACCTAGGTACATTTTCCAAAGCACATGGTTTGGGTGGTATGCGTGTAGGGTATGGTATTGCACAGGCTGAACTCATCAAAGAACTTTATAAAATGAGACCTCCTTTTAATATCACAACACTTTCTTTGCGGGTAGCGATAGAAGCTTGTAAGGATAATAGTTTTGTCGAAGAGTCTATTGTTCTCCACCAAGAACAGATCAAACGTTATGAAGCTTTTGCAGATGAACAGGGATTTAAATACATAGAGAGTTATACTAATTTCATTACCTATCTGTTTGATGAAAACATGGATTCTACAGAAATATCCGATGCACTGCTTAAACGTGGTGTCATTATCCGTAACCTTGCTTCCTATGGTATGAATGCCATACGAATCACTATAGGAACGGCAAAACAAAATGATGTTTTCTTTAAACATTTTTTAGAAGTGATAGCTTGAAAAAAGTTGAGGTAGTAAAAGCAAATGAAGTAGAGGTGAAACCTTTTATTTTGGATGATTTTACCCCACATGAAGTCCAGCATAGTATGATGAACAAAATAACAAAAAAAGAACTCAAGAATTTAGCGGATGATCTAGGTTTAGCGTATGATGATGCACAGATAGTTTTCACAAAAAAACTGCTAAGTGCATATTTACTAGGGAAATAAAAAGATGATAGACATAAAAGCACACTCTATAGAAGAACTCAATACTTTAGCTGAAGATATCAGACAAAAGATATTGGATACGGTAAGTAAGAATGGTGGACACCTGAGTTCTACTATGGGTGCAACAGATCTTATCGTAGCTATGCATAAGGTTTTTGATGTAGAGAAAGACCCTTTTATTTTCGATGTAAGCCATCAGGCGTATGCCCATAAACTCTTGACCGACCGATGGGACAGGTTTGATACGTTACGCCAGTTTGGGGGTATCTGCGGATATACTAAACCTAAAGAGTCTAAATATGATTACTATGTGGCAGGGCACAGTTCGACATCTATCTCACTGGCAGTAGGTGCAGCCAAAGCCATAGCACTTAAAGGCGAGGATAGAGTACCTGTTGCATTCATCGGTGATGGAAGTATGAGTGCCGGGATGGTGTATGAGGCATTGAATGAACTGGGTGACAGAAAATACCCAGTCGTGATCATTTTGAATGACAATGAAATGAGTATTGCCAAACCTATAGGTGCTATTAGTAAACTGCTTTCTCAAACGATGGCGGGTTCATTTTATCAGAAGTTCAAGGGTAAAGTAGAAAAAGTCCTTGATCATTTGCCAGAAAGTGCAAGCTATATGGCAAAAAGATTTGAAGAGTCTTTCA
>CALDBH010000067.1 GCA_937938065.1 uncultured Sulfurovum sp.
AAACTTATTTGGATCTTTGTCATACACACCATCTACTTTTGTCGCTTTGATAAGAAGGTCAGACTCTATTTCTGATGCTCTCAAAGTTGCAGCTGTATCTGTTGTAAAATATGGGTTACCTGTACCTCCTGCAAACACAACAACACGACCTTTTTCCAAATGTCTTCTTGCACGGCGTACAATGAATGCTTCACCTATCTCTTGCATATCTATAGCAGATTGAAGTCTCGCTTCAAGTCCTGCATGTTCCAATGCTTCCTGTATAGCCACACCATTGATTACAGTAGCAAGCATACCCATATAGTCACCAGATGTTCTTTTAATGATACCGTCAGCAGCAGCAGTCACACCACGAATAATGTTACCACCACCCACAACGATACCCACTTCAACACCATTGTCTACAAGTTCTTTAATTTCACCTGCAATAAAATTGAGAATCTGAGTATTTATACCATACCCTTCTTCACCCGCTAATGCTTCACCAGAAAATTTTACCAATACTCTTTTAGTCACAGATGCACCTTTATATAATTTCGCGATTATAGCTAAATGTGGTTTAGGAGGGGTTTAAACCCTTAAACCCCTATATCTTAATCAGCTTCAGTGGGTTGATATGTTTAGAGTCTTTTGTTGCTTGAAAAATAAGCTTTTCACTTACTTTTCCTACCACATACCCTTTTTGTATCTTTGCCCCCACATGGATGGTAGGGGCAATTTTAGAGAGTCCTGCGTATACCGTATGTATCTTTTTACTATGAGAAACAACAACCACTTTACCTAACATACTGCTTTTCCCGGCAAAGACCACTTTTCCATTCAAAATATTTTGCACTTTCGAGTTTACCGCAGGTGACTTAAGGGTGATAGACTCGTTAAAGATCTTTATCTTGTAAATAGGATCCACATAGGTACCAAATTTTTTGATGAGTCTTGCTCCAGGCAATGGAGAAATCGTTTTCCCACCTCTGTATGCATAGGTTTTGGACTTTTGATAAGAAGAGTTTACCTGTCGTACTTTTTCACTCTTTTTATACACTTTTTGCTCGGCTTTTTTTGCTTCAGCTGCAGCTAAACGTGCTTTTTTTCTCTCTTTTTCTGTTTTTGCTTTTCGCAAATCTTCTTGTGCTTTTCTTTCCTTGGCACGGGCCAATGCTTTTGCTTCACGTATCTCTCTTTGTCTCTTTTTTTCAAGACGCATCGCTTCTTTCTCAGCTTCAGCTCTCTTACGTGCTTCATTTACTTCTTGTGCGTGTAAAATATTCAGTTTTGACAATGTAGATCGAAGAGAATTCTGTTTATCCACTATCTTTGAGAGTTGCATATTATATTTTTCTTCATCTTCTGCAAGCTTTTTACGTAACTTCTCTTTTGCTAATTTTTTTTGCGCATAATCTTCTCTTTTTTTAACAATACGCTTAATCTCATTTTTTGTTTTATTACGTAAATAAACCTTATCCTCTTTTTGTTTTTTAAGCTTTCCAATATCAGCTCTCATTGTAGATAACATTTTAGTATTATGATTTTTATATGCGACATAAACTTCTTGTGAAATGATAGATTCTCTAGTAGGTTCGTGTGCTTTTTCCATCGCAAAAACAATAGAAAATTGTTCAGAAAGTAAAGAGATAAATGCCTTACGTTTTTCTGCTAAGGCCTGACTCGTCATCGTTAGATCTTTTTCAGATTTACTGAGTTCAGTTTTTAACACTGCATACTGTTGTTCACTTTTTTCTTGGTCTTTTTCAAGTGCTCCCATCTTCTTCTCAAGATAGACAATATCTTTCTCTGCAGATTGTATATCTTTTGCGATCTTACTGAGCTGCCTGCTTGTCTTTTTTTTAGCAACCGATGTAGCAGAGAGGTTTTTTTTAGATTTTTCGATCTTCGTAGTGGTTGATGCACCATGAAGTAACCCTATAGCTACAAAAAAGAGTAGGATAAAGGACCTCACTCCTGTACTCCCTTACTGCTAAATACAACCGTGTACACAGCAATAATAACGATCAGAACCGATAAACCCAACAAAATACCTATATCGCTAAACTTGAAAAGTGCTTCCTTGTTTTGCACCATGATGTCTATCCCGCTTCCTGCAGCCCAGTAAAATTTGGTATAAAAGAAAATCGTAGAGACCACTATAGTCGAGAATATTGCATCTACAAAAGCCACTCTAAAAAGTACACCGGATCTAAGCATCAAAGGTGCACCAAATATCTCCATGACCTGCATACGCTCTTTGTGTGCATATTTCCAGATCTCCATCTGTTTGATAATTAAAAACAGACTCACAACAGCCATGAAAACAATAAATATTTTTAATATCAATTTAATGAAAGAAAAAAGTCTATAACTGGAGTTATAGCTACTGCCAAACGTCTCAATTTTTTTAATATTGGCATCAGCTTCAAGATCTTTTTTGATCTTTTCCAATCCTGAAGTATGAAGATAGGAATCTAACCCAAGATTATAAAAATAAGGCAGTGCGGCCAATATCTCTTTACTGCTACTTTGACTTACACCTTTTGCCACCTCGGAGACGATACTCTCACGTTTGATCTTTTCTGCTGTGCTGATATGTTCATTCAGTGCTTGAAACTTCGATAGTTCCATAGGCTTTTTTGTTACAGCAAGCATAGAGTATCCCTCTTTAAGCCCTTTTTCATACGAGTTTGTTGTACGTTCAAATACCAGATAAAATTCAATACCCAATAAAATGGCCATAAGCGGCAGAATAAACATAAGATGATTTTTAATGAACTTCATACACACCCTTGCTCTCTATAATAAAATGTCTGTAGGGTAAGGAAAAGATCGTTGGAATTTTATGTGTTACAACCAAGACGGTGGTATCAAGTTGTTGACATGCATTTTCCATCAAGTCCCAAATCACATTTGATGAATAATCATCAAGGTTACCCGTAGGTTCATCTGCCAATATCACCACTGGATTTTTTGCCAATGCTCTTGCTACGCCCACACGCTGCTGTTCACCACCGCTTAGCTCCAATGGATACTTATCTGCATGGTCAGGCAGTTTTACATGTTTAAGAAGTCTTTGTGCCTGAGTATCCTGTACCTCTGTAGCATATCCTGCTATCATTAAAGGCAAAACCACATTTTTTTTCACTGTCCACTCATTCACAAGCTTATAATCCTGAAAAATGATACCCATATGTGTTCTAAGTTCTTGAAGTTTTTTAGGGCGTACATTTGACAGATCAAGTCCACCCACAATAAGGTTACCCTCACTTGGTTTCAACTTTCCGTACAGTGCTTTAAGCAGTGTTGATTTACCAGAACCACTCGGTCCGGTGATAAAGACAAACTCACCCTTTTTAATGCTGAAGTTAGCATCTTTAATGACTTCTTTCCCTTCTTTACCATAGGTAAGGGTAAGATGTGAAGCGTGAATCACATTAGACATGTTCTACTCTCCTTTACCGAGCATTATTTGCTCAGCTAGTTTTTGATGCGCCTGAAAGTTAACTGTCGTCTTCACCGGAGAAGAGACAAAATACCTGCAAGAGTTTTTTTCCAATAAAATGTATTTATGTTCTGGTCTGTCAAAACTTCCAAAAGCACATTTTATGAGTATGCTTTCTTCAGATATTTTATACACACGTTCAAAGTGTATAAAATACCCCTCAAAAACCAATGCTTTTTTCGGTAAACGCTCTTCTATATCTTGGGTATATTTTACATCATTAAAATTAAAATCTATAGTCACTTCTTTAGGTGCTGATTCTTGTGTACATTTGACATATACATCATAGATATCTTTCTCCTGTCTAAGCCATCTTGCTTCATACTTACTTGTCACTTCCAAGGCTTCATTTTTACGCACTTCTACTTCAACTTTAGGTATAGAAAAGAAAGTCTCCAGCGCATACCAAAAGTATTTATCACTGTCTGTACGCAGTTCCAAACGTCCGTCTTTCCTTAATACTCTCATAGACTCATCTAAAAAACTGGGACTTATAACCCTTCTGTGAGGTTTTTTATCCCAAGGTACAGGGAAATGTACAAATATCTGTTCACATACATTTGAAGGCAACATTTCCAAGAAGAGTCTTGCATCGTAGTTCACTACCCAAATGTTATCAAGCTCTTGAAGTTCTATCTGCTTAAGAACCTGTTGTGCAGAAGGTGTATGTATCTCTATACCTATAAAAAGCGTATCAGGATTCTTTTGTGCCTGATACAGTAAATGTCGTCCACTCCCAAATCCAACCTCAACAGAGATCTTCTCTTTAGGATATGTGATATTTTCAAAATCTTCTATTTTTTTAAAATGTTCTGAAGAGAGTGCACTTTTTGTATTTGATATAGCAATATTCGAAGAGAGTACATCCAGGTTCAACTCTTTTGAAACACTCTCCAGTGCCTCTTTAAGCAGGTTCACTTTAAGGGGTCTGGTCACTTTGTCATATTTTAATAAGTAAGCTTTTTCATCTGGTTTAAGTTGAAGTAAAAATTCTTCTCCTGCATGTTCAACGCCAATGAGCATATCGTCACGGTTCAGTGCTGTCGCGCAAAAAGTCATCATAGGACTTGTTTCTATCTGTTGTTCTACTATAGAAGTATCAAAGGGGGTAACTTTTAAATGTGGCATTGTTCCTGCTTATAATGTAATTTTTGTTGCTTGACTGGGATAAGCGCGTATCTTGTCATAACTTTGTGCGATGATCCGGTAGCTGTATGTATGTCCACTTCTTACAAAGGTATCAATGTACTCAGCCATCAATTGTCCTTGTACCTGTGAGACAAATTTCCATTCAGACCCATCCACTGAGCGCTCTACGATATAGGTATTAATACTTGAATTTGCATGTGGTTTCCACAAAAGTTTTACCACAGAGGGTGCTACTTTATAGGCTTTCACAAAAGAGACTGCCGAAAATGCAGGTAAGGTTCTTACTTCTATCGGCTCACTGCGTCTAGACTCTTTTCCCAAAGCAAATGTACTAAACGTATAACGATAGGTACTGTCTGCATTTACGTGTGTATCTACAAAGTGTGTTGCATAACGATTACCCACAGTACCTATACGTTTGAAATTTTGTCTGTCCTGCGAAGTATTTCCTCTATAAATGTTCACACCATGTATACGATGATCTTCTATCTTTTTCCACTCAAAGCCTACCGAGTTCATTCTAGGTAAAGCATGTACTTGATCAATGGTGTCTAATGAAGGATCTGTACCATACGTCATCAATCCCTTGATAGCACCACAACCGTTAAAGATTATTAAAGAGAGTACCCAGAGTATGAGGATCGATTTTTTCATCTACTTCACCTTGATCAAAATTTTTAGATATATACACTTTCATATCCTCAAAAAGTGGGGCAACGAACTCCATTCTTTCACCGCTTACAGGGTGGACCAGATATAGCAAATATGCATGCAAATTAACTCTAGAAATTTTATCTCTTTTGGTCTTAAACCCATATAAATCATCACCTAAAATATGGCGGCCAAGCGTATTTAAATGTACCCGTATCTGATGGGTCCTACCTGTAAACAATTTCGCTGCGATGAGTTCAACATTATGTTGACTTGTAAGAAGTTTTACAAAAGCTGTTTTAGCAGATCTTCCATCAGGAACCACGTCCATCTTGAGCCTGTTTTTAGGGTTACGTCCTATAGGTTTATCTACCACAGTATCATCTTTAAGTGGACAATCGATCAGTGCCAGATAGTAACGGCCCATACTCTTGTCTTGCAGTTGTAAGCTGAGAGCTTCATGCACTTTGTTGTCTTTCGCAACCACCAGTGCACCCGTCGTCTCTTTGTCTATACGGTGTACGATACCATAACGCTCTTCACCACTGATAGTCGAAAGTGATATACCCTTATGAATCAACCAATCCACAAGTGTAGGCTCTTTCACAGAGGGGGCAGGATGGACCACGAGTCCAGAAGGTTTATTGACCACCAAAAGATACTCATCTTCATACAGTATCTCTACATCAAAATCTATAGGAGGAGCCACTCTTTTTTCTGCTTCTTTAAAAATATAAGAAACTGTATCACCTTCTGTTACTTTAAAACTGCTCTTTATAATCGTTTTATCATTCACACTCACAAGCCCGTCTTTTACAAGCTTTTCAACTTGGTTACGACTTACGTCAAGTTGAATTGCAAGTATCTTGTCTAGGCGTCCTGATGCTGTGGCTGTAAATTGATTCATACTTTTTTCGAAAATAATCAGTCTTGCTGCTGACAAGGCTCATCCGCCAAAAATTGTTTACGTACCCAGCCTCTTTTACCATCTGCGTCTACTTTACACCATACCGGATATTTCCATGCCATATGATTTCTTTTGGTTTGATTCATGTCATCAAGTTCTTTTTGAGTGACTTCTCTCATACATCCAAGGTTTTGGACACAACCCTCTGTAGAGATATGTGTATATATCTTCTTAGCTTTTCGGTTAGGCTCCACACTTAAACCAAGGAGCTCACACTTTTTTATAAGTTTAACCGTAAATTCTGAGGGTTGTATATTTTCATCTGCAACTAAACTTGCAAAAAATATGCTTAGCAGTAAAAACAGTCTCATAGCCCTTCCTTTATATCATCTCTGTTCCAACGTTCTGGATCAAGAAAAGTATCATCATGTATATGTTTAAATGAGGCTCTAAACATTTTGAAGATATCTTTATTCTCTTTTTCAAGTCCGGCTAACCACTCTTTGGTAGACGCTCTTGCATGAGGCATCTTCACATCTTTCAACATTGCAGGACAGGCTTCATCACCTATCACTTGCAAGTTGTTCTCTTCGGCAAAGGCACGCAGTTGTGTCTCTCTAGCTTGTATCAATGGACGTATCAGGTGAAAGCCTCTACTCGTTTTGTAGATAGGTGCCAAGGCTCTCATACTTCCGTTGTAAAACATATTCATAAAAAAACTTTCTACCGTGTCATCAAAGTGATGTCCCAGTGCCACCTTGGTAAAATCACCCTCCTCTGCAAAGCTATAGAGTGCCCCTCTTCTCATACGTGAAAAATAAGAACAGAATGAAGAGTTGTCGCGTATCGTATCATGTGAGATTTCAAAGATATTGGTGTCATATACTGTATGTTTTATACCATACTCTTTACAGTGTGCTTCAAGAAAAGCATAATGTTCATCCGGCATACCATACTTGATGGTACAGGCTTCAAATTCAAAGTTAAAAGGTGCATGACGTTGTATATGTTTCATGATATGTACAAGTGCCAAAGAGTCTTTCCCTCCGCTCAGTCCCACGAGTACTTTATCACCCTCACCTATAAGTTTAAACTCTGCATTGGTCTTGCCTGCCAACTTGAGTAACTTTTTACTTATAGGTATGCTTTTAGAGGCTACACGTCTTTGATTATCGTCCAAGTTCATCCACCATACTCAAGATAAAATCAGCAGATATTTTTGCTGAACTTTCCAAAAATTCATCAAAATTAAAACTTGCATCCATATCAGCACTGTCCGAGATAGCACGCAAAATGAAGAAAGGTATATTTAAAGCATTACAAACCACTGCAACACTTGCCCCTTCCATCTCTAAAGCATCTGCTTTAAAGGTAGTAGATATCCAGTCTTTACGTTCTATATTTGCTACAAATTGATCTCCTGTTGCGATAAGACCTTCCGTAAGTGTTAATCCTTTTCTCTTAGCCACTTCTTTAGCAATATTACGTAACCTAACATCTGTAGGAATACATATTTTTCCCTCTGGCACATATCCAAAAGGATGGCCAAATGCTGTAATATCTAGATCGTGTTGACAAAGTCCATCAGCGATAATCAGATCACCAATTTTAAGCTCATCACTTATGGCTCCTGCTACACCCGAAAAGAGGAGTAGATCACAACCAAATTTGGTTATGAGTGTTGTAGCGGTTAATGTAGCGAACACTTTACCTATTTTGGAGTATGCTACAACAACTTCTTGCCCATGGTAAGAGCCTTCATAGTATTTATTATCTCCATACACAATCGTTTGTACATTATCAAGTTTCTCTATAATGGGTTCTATCTCTTCAGGCATTGCACCCATAATTGCTATCTTACGATTTGACATTGACAACTCCTTTATGTACTTTAATACTTGAAATTAATTTAATTTAGCGATTTCAGTCAATGCTATTTGTAGTGATTCCATGTCTGAAACTACAAAGTGAGGTTTTTTGGTTGCTTTACGGTTCAATCCTTTAAGTACGCCACCATGTCCAAACTCAACATAACAATCTACAGAATCATCAAAATCTGCAATAGATTGCTTATAGAGTACCGGAGATACCAACTGTTTAGGAAGCAGATCTAAGGCCTCTTCTTTTGTGTTATATGTCTTTGCAGTTACATTCGATACCACTGGCGCTACAAACTCATCTTTTAACATCTCAGTAAGCTTCTCAGATAAAGGCAACGTAGCACTTTCAAGCAGTGGACAGTGGCTTGCTACTGACATATTGAGAAGCATCGCTCTTTTAGCTTTAGCTTCTTTCAAAATTGGTGCTAATGTTTCAAGATCAGGCTTTATTCCGGCGATCACTATTTGTCCTGCAGCATTGTAGTTTACAGGCCATACTTTCAATCCTGCTTCTCTTTGTGCATCACAGATCTCTTCAACCACCTCATCTTCAAGACCAAGAGATACCATCATCCCTACATCTTGTCCAGAACATGCTTCAGCCATAAGTTTACCACGAAGATTGACAAGTTCTACCGCATCTATGGCATCTATAGCACCTACAGAGACCAGTGCCGAAAATTCACCCAGTGAGTGACCTAATGCATATACAGGTTTGATAGGCATTTCATTTTCAAAAAGTCTGTGTGCTATAGCAGATACAAGCAGGATAGCCGGTTGTGTAAACTCTGTTTTTTCAAGTTTATCATTCTCTTCAAAAAGCAGGTGCTGAAAGTCGATACCTGTTCTTGTACTGGCATCAGCCACCATCTGTTTTGCAATATCAGAGTTATTAAAAAAGTCTTGACCCATCCCTACAGCTTGTGAACCTTGCCCTGGAAATAAAAATGCGCATTTGATTGACATACGTGTCCTTTAGAAGTATTAAAATATTTTATGTATTTTACCATCTTTCAAATTATGATATGATAGTAATACTTGACAAGAAGGAGATTATCATGAGTAAAAAGTATATTTGTACGGTCTGCGAATATATCTATGACCCGATAGTTGGGGATCCTGATGCTGGCATCGAGCCAGGTACAGCATTTGAAGACATCCCTGAAGATTGGGTCTGTCCCGATTGTGGTGTGTCTAAAAGTGATTTTGAGGTACTTGAAGAGGTTTAGACTATTTTATACGTAGATCTTTTTTGATCTCTTCAACGAGTTTTTGTAATTCTATATGGTACTTACCCGGATAAATAGGTAACATATCAAGTTTATTGTAGACAAAAATGAGACTGACAATATCTGCAAATTTCAACATACTTTCTGCACCAATAAGCTTTGCATGCTTCTCCAGATCTATACAAAATTCTTTAATTTTATTTGTTGCTTTTTCATTCACAATCTGTCTAAAATAGATATCTGAACGATCAAACGTATCTAAAAAGTTTTTTAATTCATTTGAATATTTTAAACCCATTTTTTTTGTGTTTACTTCTCCCAGCTCTCTATCCAAAATAGCTAAGTTATGCCCTTTTTTACTTTCAATCATAGTGTGCAGATTTGCTTCCTGCACGTTATCCAGAGTTATTTTATTTTCGTTTACATCATTCTTTTTTGGCTGAAGCACTTTTTCAAGATCAACAATATTTTTTAGAGCTTGTGACTTAATCTCTTTCTGGGTAGTTTCATTTTTGAAAAGTGATACTATCAATTCATAGATACTCTCTTCAGTGACAGGTTTTATCAAATTAGTTGTCACACTTATCGTTTTTGTCTCTACGACATGAGCATCTTTAAGCAGTACATATTTAAGCGGTATAGTTTGCTGTACCCTAGCAATGATATGTTCAAACTCCTCCGTATTCAACCTATCTTCTACGATCAAGATATCGTATGGAGTCAAATCATTTCCTTGACTTTTAAAAGCATCAAATCCCACATCAACCTCATAAAGAAAATAATTAAACATATTCTTGATACTTTGAGATACTTGTTCACTGCTACCGATCAATAAAACTTTTTTCCCCAACATCGATACATCCGGCAATCTGTAATGTCGTCTATACCCTAGCTCATTGATCTTGAATGGTATATCTAAATGGATATCTGAACCTCTGTCATAAACGATATTTCCCTCAAGGATTTCAAGATCCTTGCTTAAATTGGTTTCTAAAAATTCCAGAACCTTTTCTTTTGCTATGTTTGTCTCTTTTATTTTAAATGACATTAACTCTTCATACAAAAAATCTTCAGGGGCACCAAGTGACAACACTATTTCTTTTCTATCGGTATTTTGTAAAACAAAAGTAAGCAACTTGCTAAGTAGACGTAACAACACAGCAGAATCACCTCTCAATTCCCTTGGTATCGTCGCTTCCATATCATAGATAAGCTCGACCTTTTTGTGATCTCTTATTGTCTCTAAAGATGAAAACAGAGTCATCAATAGAATATTGATATCAAAAAGTTTTTCTGTCTTGTGCATACCATCCCTTTTTAAAACATTGAAATATATGATAGCAAAATATCATACAAAATAACAATTATTTTATGATTAATTTTGAGTAGCAAAGTGTATTATGATATTTGGTTAAAATATATTACGTTTTGATGAGTGTTGGATATGTA